>USGZ01000167.1 GCA_900554265.1 uncultured Porphyromonadaceae bacterium | reverse complement strand
CGCATGGTCGACAAGTGGGACACCCCCATCATGATCAGCCACGGCGAGTACGACTACCGCATCCTCGCCTCGCAGGGCGAAGCCGCCTTCAATGCGGCAAAACTCCGAGGCATCCCTGCGGAAATGGTAATCTATCCCGACGAGAACCACTGGATTCTCAAGCCCCAGAACGCCGTTCTCTGGCAGCGCCTTTTCTTCCGCTGGTTCGACAAGTGGCTCAAACCTGCAAACGCAAGCGCAGAATAATCAACCTTCCGCAATGTCGAAATCGGCACTTCGCAAAGAACTCCAGACCTTCAGCCGGGAGCAGCTGATTGAGGTTGTCCTCAACGCCTACGACTCCTCGGCGAAGGCCCGCGAGTACTTCGAATTTTTCCTCAAGCCGGACGCCGACGCCTTCCTGGACCGCCAGGTCGAGATTATCGCCAAGGAGCTCAATCGCACCAAGTGGGGAACATGCAAGGGCCGCATATCCATTATCAGGAATGCAATCAAGGAATACCGCAATTTCGGAGTTGACGCCCCGCATGTCGCCAAGCTCATATATTTCGCTTTCAGAATGATGCTCGGGCAGGCGTACTACTACGACCTGACACCTGCGCTTCACAAGGCTGTTCCCGAATTCGCCGCCGAGTATATGCGCATCGCCTGTGAGTGCGAGGCCTTGCCCAAGGCCCTGGACAACCTGCGCAAGTCTATGACCGAACTCGGGCGCAAGAACATCAACCGGGAAATCGAGGCACGTCTGGCCGAGGAAGCCGCAAGCCTCAGTATAAGAGATTTTAAAATATAACCAGAAGATTCGATATGAAAAAGTTTCTTTTCGCCCTGGCCATGACTGCCTTCGGCATCATGGGCGCCAGCGCACAGTACTGCCCCGTGAAACTGGGCACAGTGCTCAAGTATTCCGATGTCAAGGAACAACCCAGCCACACGACCGCGAACTACACCTATACCGTCGACAGCGTTTACACTGCCGACGGCAAGGACGCCGTCCGGATTCTCGTCCAGCAGGACAAGGCCGGCACTCTCAGCACGGAACCGGACAGCTACCAGTATTCGTTCTATACGGCAGGTGACGCCGCCGCTCCAACCACCGTCCTGATTATGGACGGCGACCAGTTCCGCCAGATGGCAATCAACGAGATAGTAAAGGAAATACAGGGTGCCGGCCAGATGGTCAGCGCCAGCGACCTCGAGGAAGTGACCTCCCAGATCCGTCCTTCCGGCAAGCTTCAGCTTGTACTTGACCAGAACGACGCCAAGGGCAAGATCCCCTCCGCAAGCCTCCGCGTAAGTCTCGGTGCGATGGCATCCATGTCCTTTCACATCACATCCGGCAAAATCCTTGGCAAGGAAAGCGTAACCGTTCCCGCAGGAACCTTCGAGAACTGCCTCAAGGTTTCCTATATCGAGAAATCAAACATGGGCGAGGAGTCCATGAAGGAATACGTTACCGCCTGGTATGCACCCGGAATCGGTCTGGTCAAGGAAGAATCGAAGACCAAGGGCGGCGAACTCATCGAACTCCAGACTCTGGAATCAGTTTCCGTTCCCGAATAAATAAAAACTCATGTTCTCCCGTTCTCCTGTCTAAAAATTTATTGACAGGAGAACAGGAGGAACAGGAGGCGCCAAGTCACAGCAAACCCCGGCCGTCCGAGCCTTTTTCGGAACGACCGGGGTTTTGCTATTATAAGTTATCTTACAGCCAGGTCTTGCGGCGGAAGAGGAAGTAGAGCAGCAGGGTGATTACGACGGTAACGACTATGATTGCCGGGAATGCCCATGGGCTCCCCTCGAGACCCGAGATAACATTCATGCCGAAGATGCTCGCAACCAGGGTCGGAAACATGAGCAGCAGGCTCAGGCTCGTCATCTGCTTCATCGTCATGCTCATGTTGTTGTTGATTACGTTGGCGTAGGTATCCATTGTCGAGTCGAGAATGTCGGAGTAGATGCTGGTTGTCTCCCGCGCCTGGTTCATCTCTATGTTGACGTCCTCTATGAGATCGGCGTCCAGCTCGTCGACAGGCAGTTTGAACTTGAGCTTCGCCAGCAGAGTCTCGTTGCCGCGGATGGCCGTCAGGAAATACGTCAGGCTGTCCTGCAGACGTGAGAGTGATACCAGATCCGCATTGTCGATTTTCTTGTCCAGGTTACGCTTGGCTTCCTCGATTTTGACGTTGATTTGCCTGAGGCTTTTGAGATACCATACCGCCGAGGAAAGAAAGAGTCTGAAAGTAAGGTCCACCGAATCCGTAAATCCGTCGCGGCGCTTCTGCTGGTAGGCCAGGAAGTCGGACATCATCTGCGTATGGAAATTGCATACCGTTATGCAGATACCCTTGTTGAGGATTATGCCCAGCGGCACGGTGATATGGGGAGTGCGCGTATCGTCCTCGTTCTCGAATGGCACGCGCAGGATGATAATCGCCCATCCGTCGTCGAAGTCGTAGCGGCTCTGTTCGTCCGTGTCCTTTATTGCTTCCAGGAAATCCTCGGGCACTTTCAGTGTCTGTGTCAGGAATTCCTGGTCTTCGGCTGTAGGACAGGTGACCTGCACCCAGCAGTCCTCGGCCCAGTCGCTCACTGCCTCGAGCTTCGATTTATAATTCCAGAAGGTTATCATTGACGCGATGTTTAACTGTAACGGCAAAGTTAACAATTTTTTGCTTACAATGAGCAAGCCCGGAACAATATTTCAAAAAAATCCGGTATTGCTGAAATATAGCTTCAAATTGCAACCCATTTATTTTGGACACTATGAAATTTCTTATTACTTTTGCCGAACATTGGCAAAATGCCAATCCTTGAAAAACGAAACCATTCTTACTCTATGGAAGAAACTGAAAAAAAGGAACAACACAAGCGCTATTTCCTTCCCGAAGACGACATTCCCCGCCATTGGTACAATATCCAGGCCGAGATGCCCGCCAAACCTCTGCCTCCGCTCAATCCTCAGACGCACGAGCCACTCAGGGCCGAAGACCTGTTTCCCATTTTCGCCCGCGAGCTCTGCCGCCAGGAACTCAATCAGACCGACGCGTGGATTGAGATTCCCGGGCCAGTGCGCGAGATGTACAAATTCTACCGCAGCACGCCCCTTGTCCGCGCCTATGCCCTGGAGAAAGCCCTGGGAACTCCCGCGCATATTTATTTCAAGAACGAGAGCGTCAGCCCTATGGGTTCGCACAAGCTCAACTCGGCGATTCCGCAGGCTTATTACTGCAAGCAGGAGGGTGTCCGCAATATCACCACTGAGACAGGAGCGGGGCAGTGGGGCGCCTCGCTGGCTTATGCCGCGAAAATGTTCGGCCTCGAGGCCGCCGTCTACCAGGTGAAGATAAGTTATGAGCAGAAACCTTACCGCAAGAGTATAATGCACGTGTTCGGTGCGCAGGTCACGGCCTCGCCTTCGATGTCCACCCGCGCCGGCAAAGATATCCTCACTGCGACTCCGAATCACCAGGGCTCTCTCGGCACGGCCATATCCGAGGCTGTCGAGCTTGCGCGGACTACTCCCGACTGCAAGTACACCCTCGGCTCGGTGCTCAGTCACGTGTCGCTGCATCAGACAGTTATCGGCCTCGAAGCCGAAAAGCAGATGGCCATTGCCGGCGAGTATCCGGACATCGTAATAGCCTGCTTCGGGGGCGGCTCAAACTTCGGCGGCATATCATTCCCCTTCATGCGCCATAATTTCACCGGAGAGCACCATACGCGCTTCATCGCCGCCGAACCCGAAAGCTGCCCCAAGCTCACCCGCGGCAAGTTCCAGTACGATTTCGGCGACGAGGCCGGCTATACGCCTTTGCTCCCTATGTTCACCCTCGGCCACAAGTTCCGCCCCGCCAATATCCACGCCGGCGGACTCCGCTACCATGGTGCGGGCGTTATCGTCAGCCAGCTGCTCAAGGACGGATTCATGGAAGCCGTCGATATTCCCCAGCTCGAGTCTTTCAAGGCAGGCATGCTCTTCGCACAGACCGAAGGAATAATACCCGCGCCCGAATCATGCCACGCCATCGCCGCCACCATCCGCGAGGCTCTGAAATGCAAGGAGCAGGGCGAGGAAAAGGTGATACTCTTCAACTTATCGGGCCACGGGCTCATCGACATGGCATCCTACGACAAATACATCGCCGGCGACCTTCAGGACTACACCCTGAGTCAGGAGGAAATCGACAGCAACCTCGAACAGGTAAGCGATTTCGCAAAGTAGCGCGCGATTGCGACGATAAAAGTTATCAACATTCGGAAACTTTTCCTCGCTTTGGCTTGGGAAAGTTTTCTTTTTTTGCCAACTTTGCAGACAATATGAACCGGTCTAAACACCTTAATTGAATGTCTGAAAAAACATACACCTACGAAGAAGCGAACGAGGCTTCGCTCAAGTACTTCGGAGGCGACGAGCTCGCCGCCCGCGTATGGGTGACCAAATACGCCCTCAAGGACAGCGAAGGCCATCTCTTCGAGCGCACTCCGGATGATATGCACCGGCGTCTGGCCGGAGAAATCGCCAGAATAGAGTCAAAGTATCCAAATCCGATGAGCGCCGACGAGGTGTTCGAACTTCTGCGCGACTTCCGCTACGCCGTGCCTCAGGGCAGCCCCATGGCCGGCATAGGCAACAAGCTCCAGGTCGGCTCACTGTCGAACTGCTTCGTAATCGGCATCGACGGCAAGCCGGACAGCTACGGCGGCATCATGCTCGTCGACCAGTAACAGGTT
>USGZ01000166.1 GCA_900554265.1 uncultured Porphyromonadaceae bacterium | reverse complement strand
GGCAATCCGGCCCGCTTGTTATGCGAGGGTGACGATTATTCTTCTTCGGGAGTTGCTGCGGCGGCAGCTGCGGCGGCAGCTGCGGCGAGAGCGGGCGACGGCTTGGCCTCCCAGCCCAGGGCGGATGCGCCCAGCACGGCGGCATCGGCTTCCTTGAGCTCGCTCAGAAGAACTTTGGCCTTACCCTTGAAGATACTCATCATGTTCTTGTCCATGGCTTCCTTCAGAGGCTTCATCAGCAGGTCGCCGCTCTTGGCAAGACCGCCGAAAAGGATGAAGGCCTGGGGCGACGAGAACACCATCATGTCGGCCATGGCCTCGCCCAGGATGGTACCCGTGTAGTTGAATACGTCCTTGGCAAGCTGGTCGCCCTGCATGGCGGCGTCGTAGACGTCCTTAGATGTAATCGACTCGATAGGCAGGTTGCGCAGCAGCGAGGGCTCGCTGGAGCGGATTTCCAGGAACTCGCGGGCGCTGCGGGCAACGCCGGTTGCGGAGCAGTAGGTCTCCAGGCAGCCCGTACGGCCGCAGCCGCAGAGGCGCCCGTTGTTGCGCTTCACGATAACGTGGCCGAGTTCGCCGGCGAAACCGTCGTGTCCGTAGACAACCTGGCCGTTGATTACGATGCCCGAGCCTACGCCCGTGCCGAGGGTAATCATTATGAAGTCGCGCATGCCGCGGGCGGCGCCGTAGGTCATTTCGCCCAGGGCGGCGGCGTTGGCGTCGTTGGTGATGGCGGTCGGGATGCCGAACTTCTCGCTGAAGAGCTGAGCCATGGGTATGGGGCTCGGCCAGGGGAGATTGACTCCATCCTCGATCATGCCGGTATAGTAGTTGGCGTTCGGGGCGCCGATGCCTATGCCCTGCACCTTGCCGGTGGCCTCGGCCTGTTCTATCAGATTGGTGGCTGCCGTGTGGAGCTCATCGAGATAGTCTGCGAATTTCGCGTGTTTTGCTGTTTTGATGGACGAAGAGGCAATCACTTTGCCGCGGGTGTCGACAAGTCCGAACACTGTGTTCGTGCCGCCGATGTCAATACCAAGAACGTAAGGCTTCATGGTTATGCGAAATGAAGGTTTTGTTAGGGGTTATTTTTATATTGATGTATTTTGTTTTGGATGTCCAAAATTAGGCATTTTCGACGGAGCGGCAAAGGAAATAAGGTAAAAATTTCCAAAAATCAAGTGGTGGTATGTGGCGGACATGGCCACCGGTCGGACTTGTCTGATATGTCCGGCCCGGCTGACACTTTGGCAGACCCTGCGCCCTTGTGTCATGCCCGAACTTTTTGGCACGCCTTTTGTTTTAAAGTCAGTACAACGAGATTAAAATAAATAACAAAACAATATAATATAAAGCACATCAACTATGGGCAAAATCATCGGTATTGACTTAGGAACCACCAATTCCTGCGTAGCAGTACTTGAGGGCACCACCCCTGAAGTAATTCCCAATAACGAAGGCAAGCGCACCACGCCTTCCGTAGTAGCGTTCCTGGACAACGGCGAACGTTCCGTGGGCGACCCTGCGAAGCGTCAGGCCATCACAAACCCCCAGCGCACTATATATTCCATCAAGAGATTCATGGGCGAGACTTACGACCAGGTAAAGAACGAAATCGAACGCGTTCCTTATAAGGTCGTCCGCGGCGACAACAATACCCCCCGCATCGTCATCGACAACCGCGAGTACACCCCGCAGGAAATCTCCGCCATGATTCTTCAGAAAATGAAGAAGACCGCCGAAGACAACCTCGGCACCGCCGTTACCGACGCCGTAATCACCGTACCCGCATACTTCAACGACTCCCAGCGTCAGGCCACCAAGGAAGCAGGCGAAATCGCCGGCCTCAACGTGCGCCGTATCATCAACGAGCCTACCGCCGCAGCCCTCGCCTACGGCCTCGACAAGAAGGGCAACGACCAGAAGATTGCCGTATTCGACCTCGGCGGCGGCACATTCGATATCTCCATCCTCGAACTCGGCGACGGCGTATTCGAAGTGAAGTCCACCAACGGCGACACCCACCTGGGCGGCGACGACTTCGACCACGTGATCATCGACTGGCTCGCCGACGAATTCCTCAAGGACGAAGGCGTGGACCTCCGCAAGGACGCCATGGCCCTCCAGCGCCTCAAGGAAGCAGCCGAAAAGGCCAAAATCGAGCTCTCCAGCGTAACCAAGACCGAAATCAACCTCCCCTATATCACCGCCACCGCAACCGGCCCCAAGCACCTGGTAAAGGAACTCACCCGCGCCAAGTTCGAGCAGCTCGCCGACAGGCTCATCCAGGCTACCGTAAAGCCCTGCGAGGACGCCCTCCGCGACGCCGGCCTCAAGGCCAGCGACATCGACGAAGTAATCCTCGTCGGTGGTTCGACCCGTATCCCCGCCGTTCAGGCCATCGTAGAGAAGTTCTTCGGCAAGACTCCCTCCAAGGGCGTCAACCCCGATGAAGTAGTGGCCATCGGCGCTGCCATCCAGGGCGGTATCATCTCCGGCGACGTCAAGGATGTACTTCTCCTCGACGTGGTGCCCCTGAGCGTAGGTATCGAAACCCTCGGCGGCGTGATGACCAAGCTTATCGAAGCCAACACCACCATCCCGACCACCAAGAGCGAAGTGTTCTCCACCGCGGCCGACAACCAGCCCTCAGTGGAAATCAACGTCCTCCAGGGCGAACGTCCCCTGGCCAAGGACGACAAGCTCCTGGGCAAGTTCCACCTCGACGGCATCGCTCCCGCACCCCGCGGCATCCCGCAGATCGAAGTGACCTTCACCGTCGACGTAAACGGCATCCTCAACGTAACCGCCAAGGATAAAGCAACCGGCAAGGAGCAGAGCATCCGCATCGAAGCATCCAGCGGCCTGACCGACGAGGAAATCAAGCGCATGAAGGACGAAGCAGCCGCCAACGCAGCCGCCGACGCCAAGGAAAAGGAACGCATCGACAAGGTCAACCAGGCCGAAGCCATCGTTCACCAGACCCGCAAGCAGCTCGAAGAACTCGGCGACAAACTCCCCGCCGACAAGCGCGCCGCAATCGAGGCAGCCGTCAACAAGCTCGAGGCCGCTCAGAAGAGCTCCGACCTCGCCGGCATCGACGCAGCCATCAAGGAAATCGAAAAGACCTTCGGCGAAGCCCAGCAGGACATCCTCAACGCCCAGGCTCAGGCCCAGCAGAACGCCGCCAACCCCGGCGCCCAGGCCCCCCATCCCAGCCAGGGCGGCGACGACACCGTAACCGACGTCGACTTCGAGGAAGTGAAATAAACGACCTCCGACATAAGATAAAACTCCCCCGGCCGCGTCCGCCGCGCAGCCGGGGGAATTTTCATTTCGGGAATAGTCGGGATTATTCTCGATTTTGCGTCTATAAGAGCCCGAGGTTCAATAAAATTTCGTAACTTTGGAGTCGATAAAAAGATAAACGATATGTCGGAAAGCGAGATGAACAGCTATCGGCTTACGTCGATGGAAGAGCCGGGCGACGAGCGCATGGCCCAGATTATGCGCGAAGTCGCCGAAGATGCCCGCGAAAGTACCCGCCGCGCCGCCGCCCGCGTAGCCGCCGGCATCGAAGCCGCCACGCAGGAAGCCCAGGAAAAATGGGCCGATGCCATAAACAGGTTAAAGAATGGCAGCAAGTGAGCACCGTCCGGTCCTGATAGTCATTGCCGGACCCAACGGGTCGGGCAAGACTTCCGTGACCTCCAAGATTCTCCACCACGAGTGGCTGGAAGATTCGGAATATATCAATCCCGATAATGTGGCCCGCGATGTGTTCGGCGACTGGAATAATCAGGAGTCTGTTCTTAAAGCCGCCAACTATTGTAATGAATGGCGTGAAAAGTGTCTTGCCGAACGCAGGAGCCACATTTTTGAGACAGTGATGTCGGCGCCCGATAAGGTCGATTATATCCTCAGGGCGAAGCAAGCCGGATTCTTCATCCGCCTGTTCTTCGTTTCTACCGAATCGCCGACAATCAATGCCAAGCGAGTAGCGAGCCGCGTGCTCAATGGCGGACATGATGTACCTATCCCAAAAATCATCTCGCGCTATGACAAGTCGATAGCCAACTGCAAAATCCTATCGGCGATAGTCGACCGACTCTACGTATACGACAACTCAATCGAAGACGCCGAAGCGCGCCTCCTGTTCCGCCTGACCGACGGCGCCCTCGCCAAGCGCTACGTCGCCAACCTCCCCTCCTGGGCCACACCCATCCTTCCCGAATAGGCAACCTTGATTAAAGATATCAATACCCCCGGCCGCTCCCTTCGCGCAACCAGGGGTATTTTCATATTTGTATTTCGGGATTAATCAGGATTAATCGAACTTAATCGGGATTTGTGTGGTCGGTTTTGGTGCCGTCGTAGGAGCTGGGGGAGGTGCCGAAGTGGTTCTTGAAGGAGCGGGAGAAGTGGCTCAGGGTCGAGAAGCCGGTCATGTCGGCGATTTCGGAGAGGGTATAGCGGTGTCCGGCGATGAGTTCGGCGGCGCGGTTGAGCTTGTAGGTGCGGAAGAAGACGGCCGGCGTCTGGCTCGTCAGGCCCTTGACCTTGTAGTAGAACTTGGTGCGCGACATCCGCAGCTGATGCGAGATATTGTTTATGTCCAGCTCGGAGTTGGAGAGCTCTTTCTCCATGAGCTGATATAGCTCGGTTAGGAAGGCGCTGTCCTGCGGGGCCATGATTTCCGGTTCGACGCCTTCGACGCTGGTGGAGGTCGTTGCCAGCTGGCGGGC
>USGZ01000165.1 GCA_900554265.1 uncultured Porphyromonadaceae bacterium | reverse complement strand
CGAGGCCGAAGTCAACTGCAAGGTCGCCAAGACCTTCACCGACACCGTCAAGCAGAAAGCCCTGGGCCAGAACGTGATCAACGCCATCAAGCCCGGCGAGCTCATGGTCAAGATCGTTCATGACGAACTCGCTTCCCTAATGGGCGGCGAGGCTGCTCAGCTGAACCTCTCGGCCAAGCCTACGGTGATTCTCATGAGCGGCCTCCAGGGTTCGGGCAAGACTACCTTCACAGGCAAGCTCGCAAAGAAGCTCAAGGCCGAAAAGGGCATGAAACCCCTGCTGGTGGCCTGCGACGTCTACCGTCCCGCCGCCATCGACCAGCTCAAGGTTCTGGCCGGAAACATCGATGTACCCGTTTATACCGAAGACGGTGTCAAGGACCCCGTCGGCATCGCCAGGCGTGCCGTAGACTTCGGCAAGTCCAACGGCAACAACCTCATCATCATCGATACCGCCGGCCGCCTGGCCGTCGACGAGCAGATGATGGACGAAATCGAGGCAATCAAAAACGCCGTAAACCCCAACGAAATCCTCTTCGTGGTCGACGCCATGACCGGCCAGGACGCCGTCAATACCGCCAAGGCCTTCAACGAGCGCCTGGACTTCTCCGGCGTAGTCCTCACCAAGCTCGACGGCGACACCCGCGGCGGCGCCGCCCTCTCCATCCGTTCGGTTGTCGCCAAGCCCATCAAGTTCGTCGGCACCGGCGAGAGCCTCGAGGGCATCGACGTGTTCTACCCCGCCCGTATGGCCGACCGTATTCTCGGCATGGGCGACATCGTCTCCCTGGTCGAGAAAGCCCAGGCCCAGTACGACGAGAAGGAGGCCGAGGAACTGGCCCGCAAACTCCGCAAGAACCAGTTCACCTTCACCGACTTCCTCAAGCAGATCAATCAGATCAAGAAGATGGGCAACCTCAAGGACCTGGCGTCGATGATTCCCGGCGTCGGCAAGGCCCTCAAGGACGTCGACATCGACAACGACGCCTTCAAGGGCATCGAGGCCATCATAATGAGTATGACCCCCTACGAACGCGAGCATCCGGACTGCATCCGCGGCACCCGCACCCAGCGAATCGCCAAGGGTTCCGGGCGCCCCATCCAGGAAGTCAACCGCCTGCTCAAGCAGTTCGACGCCATACGCAAGATGATGCACAAGGTCAGCACCATGGGCAACAATCCCGCGGCCATGATGCGCCAGATGCGCCAGCAACAGAAGCGATAAAACCCACCTGAAATTCATCACCGTATGCAGATTATCGACGGAAAGAAGACCGCCGCGGACATCAAGGCCGCGCTGGCGGAGGAAGTAGCCGCAATGACCGCTCAGGGGCGGCGCCGCCCCCATCTTGCTGCCATTCTCGTAGGACACGACGGCGGCAGCGAGACCTACGTAGCCAATAAAATCAAGGCCTGCGAGGCCTGCGGCTTCAGATCGTCGCTGATTCGCTTCGAGAGCACTCCGGAGAACCCCCTGGATCCCGCCGAGCTCATGGCCGCCATCCGCAGCCTCAACGAGGACCCGGAGGTCGACGGCTTCATCGTCCAGCTGCCGCTGCCCCGCCATATCGACGAGCAGGCCGTAATCGAGGCCGTGAGCCCCGAGAAGGATGTCGACGGCTTCCATCCCGTCAACGTCGGCAAGGTCAGCGCCGGTCTGCCCGCGTTCCGCAGCGCCACACCCGCCGGCATCGTCGAGCTGCTCCGCCGCTATGAGATTCCCACCCGCGGACGCAACGTGGTGATTATCGGCCGCAGCAACATCGTCGGCCGCCCCCTGGCGTCCATCATGATGCACAAGGGCATCGATGCCACCGTGACCGTCTGCCACTCGGCGACGCAGAACCTTGCCGACATCACCCGCCGCGCCGACATCCTGGTGGCCGCTCTCGGCAAGCCCGGATTCGTCACCGCCGACATGGTCGCCGACGGCGCTACGGTAATCGACGTCGGCACCACCCGCGTGCCCGACCCCTCCCGCAAGAGCGGCTACCGCCTAAGCGGCGACGTGGACTTCGAATCCGTGGCCCCCAAGTGCGCCTTCATCACCCCCGTGCCCGGAGGCGTCGGCCCGATGACCATAGCCTCGCTGATGCTCAACACAATGCAGGCCTACAAGCGCCGCGAAGGCCTCGACTGACAATATCCCAGCCTCGCCGCCGCCCATGCTCCCAGCCTGGCTACTTCCGCTTTTCGTAAGCATCTACGGTCTTGTTTTCGGCCTCGACGAGGCCGAGCTCCTCTTTGCCGGCGATGCGATGCAGCATGTGGCCCAGCGCGACGCCGCACGTACCCCTTCCGGCGACTACGATTTCTCGCAGTGCTTCCGCGGAATAGCATCCATGGCCACGTCCGCAGACTTAGCCGTGGTCAATCTTGAGACGCCCGTCGGCTGTCCGCCCTACGCCGGCTATCCCTGCTTCAGCGCCCCGGCCGTCTACGCCCGCGAGCTGCGCGACGCCGGCTTCGACCTCTTCCTCGACAGCCTCGGCGTCCGCCACGTCGGCACTTACTCCGACGCCGCTGCGCGCGAAGCCGCCCTGCCCCTGACAGTCACCGTCAACGGCATCCGCATAGCTTTCCTCAACTACACATACGGAACCAACGGCATCAGTCCGCGCGACGGCGTCGTAGTCGACTATATCGACCATGAACTCATGGCCGCCGACGTGGCCCGCGCCCGCGAGTCCGGCCCCGACCTCATAGCCGTCTGCATCCACTGGGGCGACGAGTACCATCTCCTCCCCAACCGTGCCCAGAAGGCCACCGCCGACTTCCTCGAAAGCCTCGGCGTCGACCTCATTATCGGCGGACATCCCCACGTTATCCAGCCCATGGAGTTTCGCCCCAACGCCTACTTCCCGGACAAGAACATTTTCCTGGTCTATTCCCTGGGAAATTTTATCTCGAACATGAAGAAGCCCGACACACGCGGGGGCGCCGTAGCCCGCGTGCGCATGCAGCGCGATTTCGCCGGCAAAGTGCGCCTTCTCGATGCCGACTACGGCCTCGTCTTCACCGAACCCGGCACCAGCCCCGCTGACAACTTCCGCGTCGTGCCCCTGGAGGAGACAACGGACAGCCGTGCCGCCCAGTTCGCCCGCAACGCCCGGCAGATATTCGACAACCACAATATCGGCGTGCCCGAGGCGGCAGCTCTCGCCCCTTCGGAAATATCCCGCTGAATACTTTAAATATAAACCGATGAAAAAATTCATTCTACTCGCAGCACTCCTTTGCGCCGCCGTCGCCGCCAGCGCTCAGTACTACAATCCCTACATGACGCCGCAGAATATGGCCATAGGCTTTCAGATAGGACAGCAGGCCGTTCAGCGCGCAATCGAACAGCAGGAACAGATGCTCCGCAACAATCCCAACCAGATGAGAGGTGCGATGATCAGCGCCATTAGCGGCAATATGGATGAGAAAGCCTACGGCTACGCCCAGTATCTGGCCGAAAACCAGGGCCTGGCGTCCGACTGGTACTGGCTCGGCGTCCTCAATGAAGCCGGCATCTACGACTACGACATTGAATATGCCAAACAATGCTACCGCCGCGGCCTCGCCGCCGGCGGCAACGGCGGCAACGCCTGTCGGGAGCGCCTGGCCGCACTCGAGAACGGCGACGAACTTGACGCTGCGACCGTACGCAACTACTGCCATCAGATTACCTCCTACAGCGCCGCCGCAACCCTCCCCAGCTTCGATTCCGGCAGTTCAAGCTCCTACGGCAGCAGCAACAACAGCCGCGGCGGCGTTTGCCAGCGTTGCCACGGTACCCGAATCGACCCCGTCAGAGTAGACTTTCAGCCCGGTTCCAGCACCGCATCCAACCGCATCCCCGCCTACACCTGCTGCCCCTACTGCGGCGAAACCAAAACCATCGACCACTGGCACGAACGCTGCCTCAACTGCGCCACGTACTGAGTCAAGATTAAGTAAGTTATATAAGTTATGTAAGTTACATAAATTCATATAACTTATCTATCCTCAAGGGCTTAATCAGCGGAGGGTCGAGAACATCTGCATGTCGGATTCGGGGGAGTTGCCGGGGGTCGTGAGCATGTCGCCTACCATGGCGCCGGAAACTCCGCCGCGGAGCATGCGCAGGGTGGCTTCGCGGCTCAGGCGCGCGCGACCGCCACAGAAGCGGATGCACACGTCGGGCGCCACGAATTTCATCAGCGCCGCCGAGACGATTACCTCGCGCTCGTCCAGCAGGGGCTGCTTGCCAAGGGGCGTTCCGGGTATGGGGTTCAGGAGATTAAAGGGCAGGGACACGGCACCGGCCTCGCGGGCTTCCTCGGCCAGTTCGAGGCGCTGGCGCATGGTTTCGCCCATGCCGATTATGCCGCCGACGCACACCTCCATACCGGCCTCGCGGGCGCAACGGATGGTGCGCAACTTGTCCTCGTGTGTATGCGTGGTGCATAGTTCGGGGAAATAAGATGCCGCCGTCTCGAGGTTGCAGTGATAGCGGCGCACGCCTGCATCGTAGAGAGCCTTCATTTCCTCAGCCCCCAGCAGTCCCATCGATGCGCACAGGCTGAGCCCAGGATGCTCGAGGCGCAGGCGGCGGTACATCGCTCCGAAGGTCTCGAGGTCCTTGAGCGTCACCTTGCGTCCGGAGGTCACCAGCGCGAAGCGCTCCACTCCGCGACGGTCGGCGTTGCCGGCGAGCTTGTCCAGTTCGCCGTTCACTTCGATGCGCAATGCCTGAAACACGCGCTTGGCGGGGTTTCCGGCGGGACGG
>USGZ01000164.1 GCA_900554265.1 uncultured Porphyromonadaceae bacterium | reverse complement strand
GGCGGCAACCACACCATGGTGCGTGTCCCCGCCACAGGAAAGTACCTGCTGATGCCGGTACAGGAAAAGGAAGGCGACGCCGCCATAACCCTCCTTGTCGACGGCCAGGCCGCCAAAACCTTCAACGTCCGCCTGGCCAAGTCGCGCGTGGACTACACCGTGCCCCTGGATATCGAGGAATACGCAGGCCGCGACCTCATCCTCGACATCAGCACCTTCCAGGACCGCTCTACCGTGCGCGACGTCAAGGACGACATCTGCTGGACCAACTTCGCCGTAAGCGACACTTTCGATACGGCCAACCGCGAGAAGTTCCGTCCTCTTTACCACCACACTCCGCTCTACGGCTGGATGAACGACCCCAACGGCATGGTCTACGTCGACGGCGAATGGCAGCTGTGCTACCAGTGGAACCCCTACGGCTCCAAGTGGCAGAACATGAACTGGGGCCAGTCGGTCAGCCGCGACCTCATCCACTGGACGCACAAGACGCGTCCGGTAATCGAGCCCAACGGCCTGGGCATGGTGTTCAGCGGCAGCGCCGCCATCGACAGCACCGGCAGCGCCGGCTTCGGACGCAACGCCGTAGTGGCCATGTACACCTCCGCGGCGGCCAGCCAGATCCAGAGCCTGGCCCACAGCGAGGACGGCGGCAATTCCTACATCATCTACCCCGGCAACCCGGTGATAACCCAGGAAACCGAGGCCCGCGACCCGAACTTCTTCTGGGACAAGGAGAAGCGGCAGTGGGTGCTCCTTCTGGCCCACGCCCTCGACCACGAGATGCTCGTCTACACCTCGCCGGACATGAAGGACTGGACCCTGCGCAGCAGCTTCGGCAAGGGCCTGGGCGCCCAGGGCGGCGTCTGGGAGTGCCCGGACCTGTTCGAGCTCCCCGTCGAGGGCAGCGGCGAGAGCAAGTGGGTTCTTCTGTGCAACATCAACCCCGGCGGCCCCTTCGGAGGAAGCGCCACACAGTACTTCACCGGCGACTTCGACGGCACCGTCTTCACCCCGGACCTCGACGCCGAGGGCAACGTTCCGACCAAATGGATGGACTTCGGCAAGGACAACTACGCCTCCGTAAGCTTCAGCGACGCTCCCTCGGGCCGACGAACCATTATCGGCTGGATGAGCAACTGGCAGTACGCCGCCGAGGTGCCGACCACACAGTTCCGCAGCGCCAACACCTTGCCGCGCGACCTGAGCCTCTTCCGCGGCGCCGACGGCCAGCTCTACCTGGCCTCCGTGCCCTCGCCTGAAATCGACGCCATCCGTGGCGCAGTCGTGGCCTCCGCGCGCCGCGTGCGCATCTCCTCCGGCCCGAAGAGCTACGCCCTCCCGCGCACCGGCGACGGCGCCTGCGAAATCGAAGCCGAACTCGACTGCGGCTCCGGCGCCACCGTGAGCCTCACCCTCTCGAACAGTCTGGGCGAAGAGCTCGTCGTAGCCTACGACCGCAACGCGGACACCTTCTCCGTCGACCGTCGCCGCAGCGGCATCGTCGACTTCAGCGACGAGTTCCCCGCCGTAACGGTCGCTCCGGCCTTCTCGGAGAGCGGCAAGGTGTCGCTCCGCATCTTCGTGGACCGCTCGAGCGTAGAACTCTTCGGCAACGGCGGCCGCAGCGTGATGACCAATCTCGTATTCCCCAACGAGCCGTACACCACCCTCTCGGTCCGCTCGGAGGGTGCCAGGAGCAAAATCGAAAACCTGAAAATATACTCTGTTGACCTTTAATCATGGAAAATAACAAATCAGTCGCACTCGACAAAAAAAGCACGCTGGCTCAGATGATACCTGTCATGCTGTGCTTCTTCGCCATGGGCTTCGTGGACCTGGTAGGCACGGCGTCAAACTACGTGCAGAAGGACCTGGACCTCACCGACTCCCAGGCAAACCTCTTCCCATCGCTGGTATTCTTCTGGTTCCTGATATTCTCGGTGCCCACCGGCCTGCTCATGAACCGCATCGGCCGCAAGAAGACCGTTCTGCTGAGTCTGGTGATTACCGCCGCCTCGCTGCTTGTGCCCGTGTTAGGCGACACCTACATCATCATGCTTCTGTCCTTCTCCCTGCTGGGCATCGGCAACGCCGTTATGCAGACCTCCCTCAACCCCCTTGTAACCAATCTCATCAGCGGCGACAAGCTTGCCTCGACCCTTACTTTCGGTCAGTTCGTCAAGGCAATCGCCTCCTTCCTGGCTCCGATTATCGCCGCCTGGGGCGCGACCACGCTCATGCCTACTCTCGGGCTGTCCTGGCGCATCCTCTTCGTTATCTACGCCGCCGTCAGTGTGCTCTCGGTAGCCGCCCTTGCCGCCACGCCAATCCATGAAGAGCAGCCGGACAAGGCTTCCGGCGTCCTGGAATGCGTGAAGCTCCTGGGCAAGCCTTTCATCCTGCTGTGCTTCCTGGGCATCATGTGCCACGTGGGCATCGACGTAGGCACCAACACCATCGCGCCCAAGATTCTTATGGAGCGGCTTTCGCTGCCCCTGGAGGAAGCGGGCTTCGCCACGAGCGTCTACTTCATCTTCCGCACCGCAGGATGCTTCACAGGCGCGATTATCCTGCGCAAAATGTCGGCCAAGGTCTTCTTCGCCATCAGCATCGCCATGATGGTTGCCTCGATGTGCATTCTCTTCGCCGCAGGCAGCCTCAACCTCATCTACGCAGGCATAGCCCTTGTAGGCTTCGGCAACTCGAACGTGTTCTCCATTATCTTCTCCCAGGCCCTCCTGGACTCCCCGAAGGAGAAGAACGAAGTCTCGGGCCTGATGATCATGGGCCTGTTCGGAGGCACCATCTTCCCGCTGGCCATGGGCTTCGCCGCCGACGCCATGGGTCAGGCCGGCGCGGTAGCCGTAATGACCGTAGGTGTCGCATACCTGATATACTATACACTCAAAATCAAAACCATCAAATAAATCCTTGTAATGAAACCTGAATTTGTAGTCGGCATGGGCGAAGCCCTCTGGGACGTCCTTCCCGAAGGCAAAAAAATCGGCGGCGCTCCCGCCAACTTCGCCTACCATGTATCACAGTTCGGCCTTCCGAGCTGCACCGTAAGCGCCGTCGGCGACGACGTCCTGGGCAACGAAATCATCGAGAACCTGACCTCCAAGGGCCTCAACCACCTTATCGAGAAAGTCCCCTATCCCACCGGCACCGTGCAGGTGACCATCGACCAGGCCGGCATCCCGCAGTATGAAATAAAGGAGAACGTGGCCTGGGACAACATCCCCTACACCGCCCGCCTGGAGCAGCTCGCCGGTAAGACAAAGGCCGTATGCTTCGGCTCGCTGGCCCAGCGCAACGTCGTTTCCCGCAATACCATCAACCGCTTCCTGGACGCCATGCCCCAGGACGAGGACACTCTCGTCGTGTTCGACGTCAACCTGCGCCAGGGTTTCTACAACAAGGAGATACTCTGCAACTCGATGAAGCGCTGCAACATCCTCAAGATCAACGACGAGGAACTCGTTACCGTAAGCCGCATGTTCGGTTATCCGGGCATCGACCTGCAGGACAAATGCTGGATTCTCCTGGGCAAGTACAACCTGAAGATGCTCATCCTAACCTGCGGCATCAACGGCAGCTACGTTTTCACCCCCGGGAACGTCTCCTTCCAGCCGACCCCGAAGGTCGACGTGGCCGATACCGTCGGTGCGGGCGACTCCTTCACCGCCGCCTTCATCGCCGGCATCCTCCGCGGACTCAGCGTAGCCGAAGCCCACGGCATCGCCGTGCGTACATCGGCCTACGTGTGCACCAAGCCCGGCGCCATGCCTGTTCTTCCCGAAGAAATAACCAAGTAAAACCAAACCCTGCGGCCGCCGGCGCCGGCGCTTTCAATTTTCGCCGATAATATGGCAGAAACAGTGCGCCGTCCGGTTTTTGATAGTGAATGCAACATTTCTTATAAACCCCTGAATCATTATCGCGATAATTTTGCCGCAGATATCTAACACCAACCTTCAAACATGAAAAAAGTCTTTCTCTTTGCGCTGCTGACGCTGCTTGCAGTCGTTGGCGCTCAGGCCCAGAACATCACCGTGCACGGCACTGTGCTGTCCAAGGCCGACGACGAACCCCTGATAGGGGCGTCGGTGGTATCGGAGGCCAACCACAACGCCGCCGTCACCGACATCGACGGCAGATTCACCATCTCCGCCCCCGCAGGCTCCGCCCTCAACGTTTCCTACATCGGCTACATCTCCACCACCGTTGCCGCACAGGCCGGGATGACCGTCTATCTGGCCGAAAACACCGAGCTTCTGGACGAAGTCGTGGTCGTAGGCTACCAGACCATCCGCAAGGCCGACCTTACCGGCGCCGTCGCCGTGATGAATCTCAAGGAGCCCATCAGCGAGAACTCCGGCAACATCATGAACTCCCTGGCCGGCAAGATGCCGGGCGTCAACGTCGTTCCCGACGCCGCTCCCGGCGGCACAGGCTCCATCCGCGTCCGCGGCATGTCGACGGCCAACTCCAGCAACGACCCCCTCTACATCATCGACGGCGTGCCGACGGATAACATCAACATGATCAACCCCGCCGACATCGAGAGCATGCAGGTCCTCAAGGACGCCGCCTCCGCCTCCATCTACGGTTCCCGCGCCGCCAACGGCGTTGTGATCATCACCACCAAGCAGGGCAAAGGCGACCGCCTCACCGTCAACATCAACTACGCCCTGAGCGCGCAGACCATGGCCAAGCGCTACGAGATGCTCGACGCCGACCAGTGGGGCGTGGC
>USGZ01000163.1 GCA_900554265.1 uncultured Porphyromonadaceae bacterium | reverse complement strand
GCGACGGCCGTGGGTGTGGATATCGTCGAAATCGTCGGGGCGCAGCATCACGGTACGGGGTCGTAGCCGCTGCCACCCCAGGGATGGCAGCGGGAAATGCGTTTCAGCGCCAGCCATAGCCCGCGGACGGGGCCGTGCTTTCGGATGGCTTCCAGGGCATAGGCCGAGCAGGTAGGGGTGAAGCGGCAGGAGGGTGGCGTCAGCGGCGAAATGCAGCTGCGGTAAAAGAGGATGGGCAGGCAGAGAATCCAGCCCGCGCCTTTGCTTATGTAGCCTAAAATCCGTTTCATCCGGGCTATACCTGATTAGCAAGCGCGGGCCGACGCGCATATGCATCGGCCCCGCGGAGTATGTTGCTGTTGCCTGTTATACGGTGAGGATTTCCTTTTCCTTGGCGGCGAAGATATCGTCGATTTTCTTGAGGAACTTGTCGTGGATTTTCTGGACCTTTGCTTCGGCGTCCTTCTCGGCGTCCTCGGGCATGCCCTGCTTGATGGCCTTCTTGAGGCCTTCGATAGCGTCGCGGCGGGCGTTGCGTACGGAAACCTTGGCGTTCTCGGCCTCGGCCTTGCACTGCTTTACCAGGGCCTTGCGGCGCTCTTCGGTCAGCGGCGGGATGCTCAGGCGGATTACCTCGCCGTTGTTCTCGGGCGTGATTCCGACTTCGGAGTTGATGATGGCCTTCTCGATAGCCTTGAACATCGACTTCTCCCAGGGCGTGATGGCGATGGTGCGTGCGTCGGGCACGGTGATGTTGGCCACGTTGGAGATGGGAGCCATGCTGCCGTAATAGTCCACGCGTACGGCGTCGAGAATCTTGGGATTGGCCTTGCCGGCGCGGATGCGGGCGAGGGTTTCATCGAGGTATGCCACGGCCATTTCCATTTTTTCTTCTGCCGGGTCGATGTAGGTTTTCGGATCTGTCATTGGTCTATGGTGGTGAAGGTTAATATACTAATGTGCCGATGGATTCGCCGGCGACGACCTTTGCGAGGTTGCCGGGGGTGTCCATGTCGAAGACGACTATTTTCATTCCGTTCTCGCGGCAGAGGGTGGTGGCGGTGAGGTCCATGATGCGCAGGCCGAGCTTGTAGATGTCGTCGTAGGTGATCTGCTCGAACTTGGTGGCCTCCGGATGCTTCTCGGGGTCGGCGGTGTAGATGCCGTCGACGCGCGTGCCCTTGAGCATCACGTCGGCGCGCAGCTCTACGGCGCGCAGGGCCGAGGCGGTGTCGGTGGTGAAAAAGGGATTGCCCGTGCCGCCGGCGACTATCGCTACCTGGCCCTTGGCAAGGGTCTCGAGAGCGCGGGCAGGGCTGTAGGGCTCGCCGATCGGGAACATGTTGACCGAAGTCAGCACGCGGGCCTTGCAGCCGTTGGTCTCCAGTGCGGAGCAGAGCGCCAGCGAGTTGATTACCGTAGCGAGCATGCCCATCTGGTCGCCCTTGACGCGGTCGACGCCCTTGGCGCAGCCGCTGAGGCCGCGGAAGATGTTGCCGCCGCCGATAACGATTGCGACCTCGACGCCGTTCTCGGCCAGGGCGGCGATCTGGGTGGCGTATTCGTTGAGGCGCGCGGAGTCGATGCCGTAGCCCTGTTTGCCCATGAGGCTCTCGCCGCTGAGTTTGAGGAGTATTCTGTGGTACTTGGAATGCATAGTTATGTCTGAAGCTGGTTTTTGGCAAAGATACACTATTTTCCGCAGATTCATGCAAAACGAGGTAATTTTTTGCTCATGTTTGCGCAAAACCTTAACTTTGCACTACAAAAGCCCGGAACAATGAACAACCTGATCGAATACCGCGACGTGACCATCCTGCGCAACGAACACGTGGCGCTGAAGAACATCAGCCTCAGCGTCGGCGAAGGCCAGTTCGTCTATCTGCTCGGACGCGTGGGCAGCGGCAAGACATCGCTGATGAAGAGCATGTATGCGGAGGTGCCGGTGGCCTCGGGCCAGGCGCGCATATTCGACTACGACCTTACGGGCATCAAGCCCTCCGAGATTCCCTACCTGCGGCGCAAGGTTGGCATCGTGTTCCAGGACTTCCAGCTGCTGGCCGACCGCACGGCCTACGACAACCTGAGCTTCGTGCTCGAGGCAACCGGCTGGAAAGACCGCCAGGAGCGACATGCGCGAATCGAGGAGGTGCTCCGGCGCGTAGGCATGACCTCGAAGGCCTTCAAGATGCCCCACCGCCTCAGCGGCGGCGAACAGCAGAGAATCGTGATTGCCCGCGCACTTCTGAACCGCCCCTCGCTCATACTTGCGGACGAACCGACAGGCAACCTCGATCCCGAGACCGGCGAACAGATTATGACCATGCTCCACGGCCTGACCGAGACGGACGGGACAAGCGTGATTGTGGCCACCCACAACCACTCCTTCCCTCAGCGCTTCCCCGGCCGCGTTCTCCGTTGCGAAAAGAAACAACTCATTGCAGATGATTAAGATAAAGTATATACTATCCGCTCTCGTCCTCTTTCTCACCCTTCCTGCCGGCGCGCAGGTGATGCCCGAGGTGCGCTTCGGCGACGAAGCCGCCGACACCGCGCGCATAACCGAACTCATCGACGGCTGCGTGGCCGCCGGACTACGCACTCCCGAGGAACGCGTGGCCTACCTGGCCATGCAGTTCGTAGGCATTCCCTATGCCGCCCATACTCTCGAGGGCGAACCGGAGATGCTGACGGTGCGCATGGATTCGCTCGACTGCACCACCTTCGCCGAGACCATGCTCGCCCTGGCGCAGACAGCAGGCGACCGGCGGCACTCATGGCGCGACTTCGTCTACAATCTGCGGCGCCTGCGCTACCGCAACGGCGAAATCAACGGCTATCCCAGCCGCCTGCACTACAACGCCGAGTGGGCCGTCGACAACATCCACCGCGGCAATCTCAAGGACGCCACAAACCTCTTCCCGAAAATCAGTTACGTGGTGCGTAACATCGACTTCATGAGCCGGCACCGCGACTCCTATCCGGCGCTGGCCGACTCGGCCAACTTTGCCCGCGTGCGCTCGACCGAAAGCGGCTTCCGTAACCACCGCTTCCCCTACGTGAAGACCGGCGACCTCGGCAACCGCGCCGTCCGCGATGCCTTCCACAGCGGCGACGTCGTGGCTCTGGTGGCATCGAACGTGCCCGGACTGGATGTGA
This sequence comes from uncultured Porphyromonadaceae bacterium, assembly GCA_900554265.1. Lineage (GTDB taxonomy): Bacteria > Bacteroidota > Bacteroidia > Bacteroidales > Muribaculaceae > CAG-873. The sequence goes on along the minus strand of USGZ01000163.1, from coordinate 1,618 downwards.
CGCATATGGGCATAGTCATCCGCGACGAGGCCGGCGAGTTGCACCTGCTCCACGCCTCGCTGAGCAAGGGCCGCGTAAGCTACGAGGACCAGCCCCTGCAGGAATTCATGCGCAAGAACCGCCAGTGGCTCGGCATGCGCGTGTTCCGCCTCGACCCGGGGTGGTAAGGCATGGGCGGGTAAAAATTGGTCCAATTTGGCTAATTGGGCTAATACCTTGGCGCGGCGCTTGTGCTAAAAAATCTTTTAATTGAAGATATTAGGAAAAATTTCCGTAATTTTGCGCGTTAATAAGCCTACGCGCCATGACTTGCAATCGCATCAACTGCTCTGCGGATGCCGGCAGGGAGAACCTGAAGGCCCGCATTCTGGAACTTAAGAAACAAAAGAAAGCCCTGATTCTCGCCCATTATTACGTGGATGGGGACCTGCAGGATATTGCCGATTTCGTAGGCGATTCCCTGGCTCTGGCACAGAAGGCGGTCGCCAACGGCGCCGATGCGGACATTATCGTGATGTGCGGAGTCAATTTCATGGGCGAGACCGTGAAGATTCTCTGTCCGGACAAGAAGGTGCTCGTGCCCGATACCGCCGCCGGCTGTTCGCTGGCCGACAGTTGCCCCGCCGCCGACTTCGCCGCTTTCATCGCCGCCAATCCCGGACATACCGTGATTTCCTACGTCAACACCTCCGCCGAGGTCAAGGCCCTGACGGACATACTGGTGACGAGCTCCAATGCCCTGAAAATCGTAAGCTCGCTGCCGGCGGACGAAAAGATCATCTTCGGGCCGGACCGCAATCTCGGTTCTTATATCGCCGCGCAGACAGGCCGCGACATGCTGCTCTGGGACGGCGCATGCCATGTGCATCAGCGCTTTTCGCCCGAGGGCATAATCGAACTGAAGAAGGAATATCCCGGTGCGCCGGTGCTGGTGCATCCCGAATGCCCGGGGGCTGTCCGCGTGCTGGCGGACAAAATCGGCTCCACGGCCGCTCTGCTCAAATTTGCCGTAGAGTCGCCGGAGCATGACTTCATCGTGGCCACCGAGAGCGGCATCCTGCACCAGATGCGCAAGGACGGCCCGCAGAAGAACTTTATCCCCGCGCCGCCCGAGGACGCCACCTGCGGTTGCAACGAGTGCGCGTACATGAAGCAGAACACCCTGGCCAAACTCTGCGACTGCCTCGAGAACGAGACGGGCGAGATAAGCGTCGATCCGGCGCTTGCCGAAAAGGCCTTGCGCCCGATTCGCCGCATGCTCGAACTTTCCTGAATATAACTTAGCGAAACATCTATCCCGCAATGGAATACAATCATAAAGAAATAGAAGCCCGTGTCCACGATTTCTGGAAGGACAACGATATCTACCGCGTGTCCATCGACACGTCCAAACCCAAATATTACGTGCTGGACATGTTCCCCTATCCGTCGGGCGCCGGACTGCACGTCGGGCATCCGCTGGGGTATATAGCCAGCGATATCTACGCACGCTATAAGCGTCTGAAAGGCTTCAACGTGCTTCACCCGATGGGCTTCGACGCCTATGGACTTCCCGCCGAGCAGTATGCCATCCAGACGGGACAGCATCCGGAAGTCACCACGCGCAAGAACATTGCCC
>USGZ01000162.1 GCA_900554265.1 uncultured Porphyromonadaceae bacterium | reverse complement strand
GCGGGTTGTAGCCGTCCAGGGTCACGGTGAGATAGTCCGTGGTCCCACCGTCGACGTCGAGGCGGAACTGTCCGTTGAAATTGGTGAGAGTGTTGAGACCGGCATCGCGGAGGGTTACCGTGGCGCCCGAGAGGGGGCTGCCGTTGGACCCGTTCACAACCACGCCGACAACACTTGCTGCCATGCTGCTGGCTGCAGGCCATACTGCCGCCAGAAGTAGTAACAATAACAGTTTTAGTTTCATGCGTTTATGGTAAATGTTTGTGTTTAGAGGCACGATTAAGGGAGAGCCGCAAAGTCACACGCTGACGCGGGCGCCTGCTTCGGAACTCCAAAAATAGTAATTATTTTTCAAAACAAGGCCTTTTGCCTGAAATTTAGCAAAAAATCAATAGAAATGGCGCGAAAATCCACCCCAGCCCCCCTCTCAGCCAGCTCCAGCTCCCAGTTGCCCTCTCAGCCAGCCCCAACCCAATTCCCGATTAATCCCGATTAATCGAGATTATTCCTGATTAATCGGGAAGAAAGCAGTTTTTTGCCCGCGGGAAAATTGGGGGTTACCCCCGGCTATCAGAGTTTGCGGAGGAGGGTGAGGCTGTCGCGGAGGGGGAGGAGGGCTTTGGCGACGCGGGGGTCGTCGGCGACGGCGCTATCGTGAGGTGTCGGCCACGCTTGTCTTTACACTCCCGGGACCTGAGATGTCAATACCGGGGTCTACTTTTTTGCCGTAGCCGAAGGTGTAGGTCAGGTGTATGGCGAGCTGGCGTCCGGTTTCAAATACGTGAGAAATTACCGAATAGCTGGGCGAAGTGAACTTTGACCAGCTTCTTGCCTTGTTGTTGAAGATATCCTCTACGCAGACTCTGAGATTAAGGTTATCGGTTCCGTAAGTTACGGATGCATTCCAGCGGTCATGTCTCCATGACCGCTCGGCACCGGCCAAATCCAAGGATTTGACGGGGCCTTCATACTCCAGTCCGAGCCGGACGTTCCCGAGCGTATAGTCAGCGTTGCCGGAGAACGACAGGTAGCTGAAGGATTCCCTGTATATTCCGCGGGAATGACTATAGTACCATGTCGGGCCGAATTCCACGGACAGGTTGTTATCCAGAAAACTGCCTGAGATAGAGAATGGAATTCTGACATTGTCTACAGGATTTGCGTTTATGTTCTTTCTGATAAGTCCTCCTTTGGCCTCAGAGGCCGGAGTGTAGACCGGTATAATATCATCGAATGTTTTCGCATATCCCACACCTCCGACAAAAGAAACCCACTCGCAAGGCATGTACAATGCAAGAGTGTACCAATCGAATCCTCGTACGCTTTCGAGGTGCGGATTTCCCAAGCTCCACATCAGCTCGGAGTTTCTGACGAGAACCGGGTTTGAATCGCTTGCTGACGGAGTGAGCATATAATATCTGAACGAACTGCTTATGGAAAATTTCCTGTCAGGATTCCAGCGGGCTGACGCGCGCAAAGTGGGATTGACCTTGCTTTCATCTGCCGCCCCGATCTGCCACATGGAGGCGCTGACTCCTGGTTCGAGTGTAAAGGTGAGGCAGCGGTTCGGCTTCCACCATATTTTGAAAACGGAATTGATTTCCTGACGATTCTGTTCCTGGCGGATGTTGGCGCTCCCTCCGTAGAGAGTGCTGAACCAGTCCAGCGACGCATCGGCCCTAAGCTGGAATGACCATTTCGTCGAGGGAACAAACGTAGGCATAACGCTTAGCGTCAAGGAACTGACATCCTCGGCGGTTGTGTTCGAAATTTCATCGGCTTCTCCTGTCCGATTCCATGAAGAACCGTGATTGCGGGCGTAAGAGTATAACCATTTGCCGGAAAAATACCATTTGCCGGAAAGACGGGAGACGTAGTTGCCGGTAATCTGCGGCGTCAGTGAGCGCGAGGTGTTGCGGCTGTAGGAAGAATTGGAATTAAATAGGTTTTCGGACCAGATATCATTACTGTTCGACCCGCTTCCGGGATTTCGCCTCCATCCCAGGGATACTGTGTGCGTTATCGTAGTCTTTTCCGTGGAATATCTTGCGTTGAATGCGGCTTCGAAACTTTCGGACCTGGAATAATTGCCTTCGCTTCCGTTCCTGACGATTTCGTCGTACGGTTTCCCGTCATAGAACAAGTCCCGGTATGATGTCCTGACTTCCGTATTGGTTCTATGGTCCCTCTCATAATTTCCCTGCAGCATGACGCCGTAGGTCATTTTCTTATATACCAGTTTTGAGGCGGCGCTGTAGACTCCGTAGTTGGGAATCCTCTGTGTGCCGCTCACTCTGGTTACGCCTCCCAACTCATATCTGTCCATGATGAAATTCACAACTTTCCTTTCGCCTTCGAAGCGCGGGTCTTCCGGATTCTCGAAGTACTGTACCCGCTTGACCTCCTTCGGCCAGAAAGTGGAAATGTCGATTTCTTCGGCCCGCACGCCGTTGATGAAAACGGCCACCTGTTCCTCCGAGACGGTGACAATCATACCGTCTTTTTCCTTCAGGAAAGGAAGATGCATGGATTTTATCAGAGATGCCGGGCTGTCGGAAAGCCGCTTTTCCTTTTTCGTCGGAATGACATTGACAGCACCTTCGGCAATCCACGCCCTTTCGCCGAAAACGGTTAATTCGCGTAGCGTCTGCGCAGGTATGGAATCGTGCCTGAAAGATATTGACTCCTGTTGCCGAGGTATGGAGTCTTCGGCGAGTGTTAGGTTAGAACAGAGCAGCAGGAATAAAAAAGCGGCAGTAGACGATAGTTTCATAGCGGTCAAATCGAGTTGTTGCTATGTCAAGGAAAATCCAAATATGATTTACAAAGGTACAGACTAATTTTAAATCCGCAAAAAAGTGATGCAAGAAATGAAAGAAGTAGCTCAATGTGTAATCGGAATGTGCGTCGCGCGGCGTGCAAACGGATAATTCAAGGCCTGTGAAAACGTCATATTGAGGGGCCTGCACTATGTTGAGTTTTCAGTTCTTGGAATGCCGCCCTCAGAGTTTGCGGAGGAGGGTGAGGCCGTCGCGGAGGGGGAGGAGGGCTTTGGCGACGCGGGGGTCGTCGGCGACGGCGTCGTTGAAGGCCATGATGCCGGCGGTCTGCGGGTCAGGGTGAGTGCCCGGTTCGAGGATTTTTTCGCTCCAGAGGGTGTTGTCGGCGATGATGTAGGCGCCGGAGGGGAGCAGGGGAAGAAGGGCTTCGTAGTAGGCGAGATAGCGCCGCTTGTTGGCGTCGATGAAGACCAGGTCGACGGGCCGCGTGCCGGGGGCGCAGAGCTCGGGGATGAGGGCTTCGGCGTCGCCGATATGCAGGCGGATGTCGGCGCCGCGCGCGCTGGTGGCGAAGGCGGCGCGGATTTCGTCCTCGTACTCGGGGTCGACTTCGACGGTATCGAGCACGGCTCCGGCGGGCATGGCTTCGGCCATGGCGATGGCGGAGTAGCCCGAGAAGGTGCCGAGTTCGAGGATGCGGCCGGGGCGGATCATCGACACGAGCATGCCAAGGAGGGCGCCCTGGGCGTGGTCGGAGCACATGCGCGGATAGAGGCGCGTAAGGTGGGTGCGCCGGTAGAGTTCCTCCAGGTGCTTCGGCTCGGGGCCGAGGTGAAGGTCGATGTATTCGTCCAGGGTCATAGCGGCGGATAGCAGAGAAGGTACATGGCGCCGTCGGTGAGCAGCATCAGGGCCAGCAGAATCCAGGTCAGGGTCTCGTTGCGCGCCCAGGCCTTCCAGGCGCACCAGGCGGCCAGCACGGCGAAGACGGGATAGAAGAACAGCAGGGTCTTGCCGGTGTCGGTCTCGATATTGCCGGCCCAGAGCCAGGGCAGCCCCAGGACCGGCAGCGTCAGCAGGACTATCAGCGCCTTGAGCCACCAGGGCATAGGGTTGGTGGGTATCTCGTCGAGGCTCATTGTTCGTGGTGGTTTTTCTCGCGCAGGTATGCGTCGACGGTTTCCCTGACGCCGCGCTCGAGGGGGAAGTCGGCGTGGAAGCCGAAGTCGCGTACGGCGTCGGCCACGTCGCAGTTCCAGTTGCGCTGGCGCATGATTTTGAACTTGTCGGCGTTGAGCGTCGAGGGCCTGAGGGTGATGGCGCCGACAAGTTGCGCGATGTTCGATACCAGCCATAGGCCCCAGATGGGCACGCGCACGGGCAGAACAAAGCGGCGACCGAGGGCGTCGGCCACCAGGCGCCGGAATTCCTTCTGGGTGTACGAGCGGGGCTCGCTGATGATGTAGCGGCGGTGGACGGTCGAGGGCGAGGCCAGGGCGTCGAACATGGCGCCGACGAGGTCCTCGACGTAGATGAAGGTCAGCATCTGCTTGCGGAAGCCTACGCCGAAGTCGAAGTGGCGGTCGATTGACTTGACCATCATCAGGTAGTCCTTCTCGCGCGGGCCGTAGACGCCGGTGGGGCGGAAGATAATCCATGGCAGCCAGAGCTGCGTGGCCAGGTGCGTCTCGGCCTTGATTTTGCTGAGGCCGTAGCGGGTGTTCGGCTCGGGGATTTCGGTGCCGTCGTAGGGGGTGTAGTTCTTCTCGTCCTTGGGCCCGAGGGCGCTCAGGGAGCTCATGTAGAGGAACTTGTCCGGCACGGCCTCGATTTCGTGGATGGCCTCGACGAAGTCGCGCAGGTAGGTGTAGTTCACCCGGTTGAAATCGGAGAAACGGGCTGCTTTGGTGGCGCCGAGGTTGTAGATTATGGCGTTCCAGCGTCCGGACTCGGGACGTGCCTGCTCCAGGCGGGCGGTCATGTCGTCCGGGTCGTCGTAGTCGAGGACGATGTATTTGACGGGGAGGTTCTTGAGATAGCGGCGGGAGGTG
>USGZ01000161.1 GCA_900554265.1 uncultured Porphyromonadaceae bacterium | reverse complement strand
GGCCGGAGCGCTGGCAGGCCTGCTGAAGGTCGTTTATGCCGGCAATTACGCCGCCGGCGACTTCGAGGCACCCGCCGAGGCTGTCCGCGCCGCCATCCTCGACGGCGCCGCCACCTCGGCCGCCGCCGGCCATGCCTCCGCCACCGCGCCCTGGCAGCTGATTCCGGCTCTGGCCTGACCGGCAGCACGGAAATTTTCAACCTTCAACCGTATACTGAATATAAGCTTATATAATATTATGAGTACCAAAGCACAATCCCCCCTGACGCCCTTCCCGAAGCTGCGCGACATGCGCGTAGCCGTAGTGCGCACGCTCTGGAACAGCCATATTACCGAAGCTCTCGAGAGCGGCTGCCTGGAGACCTTCAAGGCCGCCGGACTGGAGAAGGACATGGTCGATACCTTCCAGGTCCCGGGAGCTATCGAACTTACCTTCGCCGCCTCGCAGCTCATCGAGACCGGGCTCTACGACTGCATCGTTGTCCTCGGCTGCGTAATCCGCGGCGGCACACCCCACTTCGACTACGTCTGCCAGTCCGTCACCCAGGGCATCACGCATCTTAATTCCGAGTGCGACATTCCGGTGATTTTCGGCGTCCTGACCGTTGATAAGGAGAGCGACGCCTTCGACCGCGCCGGCGGAAGCCTTGGCAACAAGGGCTCCGAGGCTGCAGAAGCCGCCCTTCTGATGTTCGATTTCAACGAGAAAGTCAAGAATCTCTGAGATTGCCGTCCCTCGCGTGCGCGTTAAACCCTTATGCCGCCCGATGTGTTCTATAAGGTAGTCGGTCACACCGCGACTGACCCCGAAACTGAACATCACAAAGACATCATCTATGGAAACTTCCCCTAAGAAATCGCGCGGCCTCTGGGTCTGGATTGTAATCGCTCTTGTAGTGGCGACTCTTGTCGTGGCAACTTTGCTTTACATAGGCTGGTTCAATACCAACACGCACGTCGACTCGCTCAACGGCGACAACGTTACAGAACAATACGATATAACCGAACCGGCAGCTGATCAGCCCGGAGTGAGCGACTGGCAGAACGCCGACCACCGCGACCTTCAGGAAATCATCACCGAGGACAATTCCGAGCCTGCCCTCGAGGAACCTGCCGGCGAATAGCCAGCAAATGAAGAAAATCCTCTTTCCGATATTCATGGCATTCGTTGCCGCAGCCTGTACGGGCAGCGGCAACGAGACGCAGACACCCCTCGACCGCGCCCAGGCGGCCCTCAACCGCGGCGACTACAGTCGCGCACAGCAGATTTGCGACACCCTGGCGTCGGCCCGTAACCTGCCCGTGGGGCAGCTATGCCGCCTGTCGGTGCTTCTGATGGACCTCGGCGACCGCTCCGGAAGCGAGGACGTGAACACCGTACTGGCCGCGCGCTGCCTGGGCGAGGCCTACGGGCGCGACAGCGATTCGACAGTCGCCGTAATCAACGGCCTGCCTACCGAAGAACGCGGGCAGGTAATGATACTTATGCAACTTAACGAGGCCCAGCGCCGCGCCTCCGGCGGCGATACCCTCATAATACCCGCCGACAGCATCCCCGACAATGAAATCTGAAAACTGGCAGGACTGCCTTGCGGCCCTGCGCTCGGCCATGGGGCCGGGGGAACCGGAACCCGAACAGCCCGAGCCCACGGAAGCCGCCGCTCCGAAGCAGACGGGGCGCCTCGACATCGTCCTCGACCGCAAGGGCCGCGCCGGCAAGACGGCGACGATAATAGCTGGATTCTCCTTACCCGACAGCGATGTTGCCGCGCTTGCGACGGAAATGAAGCGCCGCCTCGGCACAGGCGGCAGCGCCCGCGGCGGCGAAATCCTGATTCAGGGCGACCGCCGCTACGACGCCGAGGATTTCCTCAAGGCTCGCGGCTTCAAGTGCCGGATTATCTGAGAGCCAGCCTTAAAATTAAATACAAGCTAAACTAATCATTCTTATTCTTACAATGAAAAAAGTCTTCTTTCTTCTTATCGCCGCGCTTCTGTACTGTGCCGGTAGCGCCAGGGCGCAGTACCTGATCAACCAGACCTATTACACTCCGGTACATATTCCCGTAGTTACAACGGAATGGAAGGAAATCCATTTCGACGACGGCGGCCGATATGTCGGCGCCATATACTACAGCGACGGCCAGTTCTCCTACTACAGGGGTACGCTCTACCGTCCCGACGGCGACAGCCTCTACGGCAATTTCGGCCCCAACTTCCAGTTGCGTACCGATATCAGTTACGAGCTGCACAAGGCGTCGGACAATACCTACTGGCGCGTGGAGTTCAACAACTATGGCCAGGAAATCAGGCGCACCCAGTATTACCCCAACACCACTCTACCCGTGGGAGGCATCTATACGCCGACCAACAGCTACGGCGGTAGCAACTACACCAATCCCGTCGACAACCACCGCGCCCGCTGCAGCGGATGCAACGGCACGGGGTCGTGCAGCCATTGCGCCGGCCGAGGCCTCAACGCCCGCGGCTATCAGTGCTCCTGCTGCCACGGCACCGGCCGCTGCCAGTCCTGCGCCGGGGTAGGAGCCGTAATGATTTAGGCAATTTCCGAGAGATTGCCTAAAATTCATATCACTTTGCTTTTGAAGTTCTTGTCAGCGTCTTTTAATTCGCTCTTCAGTCGCGTAGCTACAGCTACGCTCCTTCATCGCAAATTAAAATCCATCTGACAATCCCTCTCAAAATCTGTATCATATAAATTTAGACAATCTCTTAAAAAACAGACCAATCGATACACAATGAAAAAGCTACTCATCCTCCTTGTCGCGCTGCTGGCCTTAGCCGGCACAGCCGACGCTCAGTATATCATCAACAACATAGGCTATACGCCCTATCAACAGCCTACGATAACTTCGGAGCAGGTCGACTATAACCTCAACAACGGCTGCCGCTTTCAGGGTACATGCTGGTACCACAACGGCCAGGTGAACCGCTACCAGGGCACCATGTATTTCCCGGACGGGCGACATCTGTATGGTACCTTTACCCCGAACTTCGGCTATAAGTCCGACAGCACATACCAGTTGAAGAATCCCGACAATACGATGTACATCGTTACATACGATAACAACGGCAACGAGCTCACGCGCAGGGTCTACAATCAGCTGATGACAATCGATCCGGGTAGTGTCGTGACTGGTGTCAACCCCATCTCGGAATATAATAACCCCGTCGACAACCACCGGGCGAAATGCACCGGATGCGACGGTACGGGCTATTGCCGCTTTTGCCAAGGCCGCGGACGCAATGATCGCGGCTACCAGTGCGGCACATGCCACGGTACCGGCCGCTGCCAGAACTGTGCCGGCGTCGGTTCAGTAATGATTTGAAAAACAGAATAAACCAAACGATACGCACAATGAAAAAACTACTCATCCTCCTTGTCGCGCTGCTGGCCTTAGCCAGCACTGCCGATGCGCAGTACATCATCAACAACATACACTATACGCCCCTGCAGACGCCGCAGATTACCTCGCAGCAGGTCAACTATAACCTCAACAACGGCTGCCGCTTCAGCGGTACCTGCTGGTATCACGACGGCCAGGTGTTCCAATACGACGGCACCATGTATTTCCCTGACGGAAGGATGCTGAGCGGTGCCTATACCCCGAACTTCGGCTATCAGTCCGACACGGCCTATACGCTTAAGAATCCGGACAACACGATGTTCAAGGTCCGCTATGACAACTACGGCAACGAAACCTGGCGCCAGCCCTACAATCCGCCGATGACAATTGACCCCGGAGCTGCCGTCCCCGGATTCAACCCTAACGGGGGATATACAAATCCAGTCGATGATCATCGCGCCGACTGCCGCCAATGCAACACGACCGGCCGTTGCCGCAGATGCGGCGGTCTGGGCTATTTAGGCGGTGGCCGCCCCTGCGAAGAGTGCAACCATACCGGCAAGTGCCGCTACTGCAACGGCAAAGGCTGGAGCAGGATATAATCCCCAAAGGAATTAAAACAATACTGCTATTAATCTGGTATATAAAATAATAATGGCAAAAATATCAGTACAGAACACAGAAATAGCGGTTGTTAGATATAACGAGGAAGATTATATCAGCCTGACGGATATGGCGCGCAGCCAAATGCAAGAGCATATAATTTTCCGCTGGCTGAGTCTTAAAAGCACCATTGAGTATCTCGGAGAATGGGAAATGCTCTATAATCCTGATTTTAATTGTACCGAATTCGGTACAATTAAAAATGCCGCAGGAAGCAACAACTTTGTTCTGTCGGTAAAAACGTGGATTGAACGGACAAACGCTATAGGTATACTTTCAAAAGCCGGTCGTTACGGTGGCACATACGCACATCGGGATATAGCTTATCATTTCGGAATGTGGATAAGCCCCAAATTTCAGTTATTGCTCGTCAAAGAGTATCAGCGACTCAAGATGGAGGAACAACGGTTATTGGGTTGGTCGGCGAAACGCGAACTATCGAAAATCAACTATCGGATACATACTGATGCCATAAAACATAACTTGCTGCCTGCGGAAGTTACTACTGTTCAGGCGAATGCTATATACGCTAATGAAGCCGATGTGCTGAATGTGGCGATGTTTGGCGTAACGGCAAAGCAATGGCGCGAAGCTCATCCCGAACTAAAAGGTAACATACGCGATTACGCTTCCATCAACGAGCTTATCTGCCTGTCGAATATGGAAAACTTGAATGCGGTTTTTATCGAGCAGGGTATGACACAGAGGGAGCGACTGGTGAGACTCAACCAAATCGCTATCCATCAGATGAGCATTTTAGAAAGTGGCTATAACGACCGTAGGTTATTAAAATAATAAACCCAATCGG
>USGZ01000160.1 GCA_900554265.1 uncultured Porphyromonadaceae bacterium | reverse complement strand
TCTCCTCCGGGGCCAGTGCTTCCAGCGGCGCGCTGTCGAGCAGCTCCAGGTAGGCCTGGCGCAGGGCGCCCGCGAGCACGGCGTCGACGTCGATGCCGTCGGTCTGCTCGAGGCCGCAGTCGGTGCGCGTATGGTCGTAACCCAGGGCGACGCGCGCCTTGGCCAGCATTTCGGCCTTGGTGAGAGTGACTTTCATCAGGACTTCCTGCCGATTACGCGGATGTGGGCCTGGGGATAGCGCAGGACAAGGCAGCTGGCCTCGGTGAGCACAACGGCGTCGGTATTGCGCTGGCCGGAGGAACGCAGGTCGAGAGTCTCGGCACGGAAGGGCACGTGGACGTACTTGGTCATGTAGTCCGGATCGAGGACGAAGCCGTCGGCGGCATGGCCGCACTGGTCGAAGACCTCGCTGTGCAGCACATAGAGCTTGCCGAAGTTGGAGCGGATTTCGCGGAACTCGATGCCATACTTGGTGAAGCTCTGGCCGGCGCTGAGGGTGCGGGTGAACTCGATTTTGCTCAGCGCCGTCATCAGGTCGGTACCGGCGACCAGAATCTTGCGCTTGCTGCCCGAATTGCCGGTGAAGGCCTTTGCGCAGAGGCCGATGAGGTCGGTCTCGCTCACATTCGAGATATTGAGCTCGTACTCGTTGGGGGTCTGCATCCAGATGCCGCCGGTGAAGTAGACGTTCTCGTTCTTGTTGGGGTCGAACACCATTGCGCGGGTGCCGAAGAGGAAATTCTTCTCCATGCCCAGGCGCATGTCGATGATCGCGGCCTCCTCCTGGTCCGAGAAGCCCCAGCCGACTTCCTTTGCGGCGATTTTGGCCAGGGTACTCTGCTCTACCTGCATCTTGAAGATCTGGCAGTTGTTGCTGGCCTTGCGTGGCAGGGCCGAGAACTGCGCCGTCTGCACGTCGAGCTCCGTGGCGGCGCGGCCCATGCGGACGATGCGGCTGCCGGAGGGCAGGTCGGAGATGGTGAACTTGTCCTCGCCCGGGGTGCCGTTGACAACGGCGCAGGAGATGCCGCCCCCACTGAGGCGCTCCATGACGTAGAACATCAGCGGACCCGCCTGCTTGCCCGTCGGCGCATAGCCGGTCACCTCGGGAACGAGGATGGTCTCTGAGACCTCGAATATGCTGTCGTCGGCGGTCTTGAGGGTGAACACGGTGATGTCGTCGCTCTTGCGGACACCGGAAGTGCCCTTGACCAGGGTGCTGAGAGTGGTTTCGGTGGCCTTGGTGTCGACGGAGTAGTATTCTACGGTCATGGACTTGGCCGTGCGGGCGCCGGCACAGCGCGAAATCTGGTCGATGGGCGTCGAGGTGGGACGCACCTTGACGATACGCTCGTCGATGGAGTTCTGGAGCAGGCCGGGAGCGGCTTCGTCCATCAGCGGGAGGGTGAGGGGTGCGCCGGATACGTGGGTTCCGCCGGCAGCGCCGGAAGTGAGATTGTTGCTCATGATAGCGGTAGTTTGATATTTGGTTTATGTTTATTCCAGGGAATCAATCCCAGAATGATTTGCGGATATGGGCCAGAAAGGCGGGTACGGGTGCCGGAGCCTCGGGAGCCTGCGCGCGGCTGCGGTACATCGCCGGTTCGGGAGCAAGGGCAGCCATGGGAGCGGGTTCGGCCGAAGGCGCGGGTTCAGGCGCGGAAGGCTGGGGAGCCTCGGAAGGCTGCGGTGCGGGAGTAGGTTCGTGTTGTTCCATTTTTGCGTTGTTTTTTGATTACGCTGCAAAGTTAGAGGCGCGAATGGCGGAGATTTCCACCAATCGCGCCCCTACTGGACGTTTAACACTTGTTTTTTTTCTGTGCCGGCTCCCCTAAAGTTCTCGTTGGAGCTGCCCGCGGGCCATGGCGCGCAGGCGCTTCAAGGCGCGGTCGTAGGCGTTGTAGACGGTTCCCGCAGGGATTCCGAGCTGGTTGGCGAGCTTCTGCTGGAGTTGCAGCGGACTTCCTTCGCCGGCGTAACGCTTGCCGACGAGATATGTGGTAAGTATATAGCGGTCGCGTGCGGAAAAACCGCGGCAGCTCTCGAGGACATGGAGCAGCACGCGCACCTCGACCTCGCGGCGACGCTTGTCGGCAAGGGCTTCGTCGGCATCCGCATCGCCGATTTCGGCCACGCGACCCTCGTCGAGGTCCACGCAGACTACAGGGTCGCGGGCGTCGCGCTCATGACTGTCGTTGAGGAAATTCTCCAGCGCGCGGGCCATGTAGGCCTTCGGCTGGCGCTGGCCGGAGATATTGCGCAGACGCATCTCTCCGCGCGTGTTGGGCACTGCCAGGAAGGAGTAGAAATCCGCCAGGAGGTCGCGCGCGAAGTCAGCGTCGGCCTCGGGATAATGGCGGCGCACGATGGCCATCATCGTCTCGCGGTAGCGCACCGTTAGGAGCTCCGCCAGCGCGTCGAGGTCGCCCAGCGCCGTGGCGGCCACCACGCCGCTTTCGTCCGTCCTGCTGTATCTGCCCATTTTGCTGCTTATTTTACTTCGCGTACCGGCTGCGGAGGATTTCGGCCAGCTCGGCCATGCCTTCGGTGGCCGGCTTGGCGATTACGTGGACGCTCGGAGGTACCTCGCCCGGATGCGGGTCGATGTAGTAGACGGGCACGCCGCGGCGAACGTAGTGCAGCAGCGCGGCGGCGGGATATACCACCAGGCTCGTGCCGATAATCACGAAGATATCCGCCTCTGCGGCCAGCTCCGTGGCCGGCTCGAAGTTGGGCACGGCCTCCTGGAAGAACACGATATGCGGGCGGACATGGTGGCCGTCGATTATGGTCTCCGGAGTGGTCGTTTCGCCCGGACGCAGGGTGTAGACCTTGGTCTCGTCGTCGAGGGCGCGCACCTTGCGCAGCTCGCCGTGGAGGTGCAGCACCTTGCTGCTTCCGGCGCGCTCATGGAGGTCGTCGACGTTCTGGGTGATTACGTAGACATCGAAGGTGTCCTCCAGCTCGCGGAGGATTTCGTGGGCGCGGTTGGGGCGAACCGTGTCGAGCTGGGCGCGGCGCTCGTTGTAGAACTTATGGATCAGGGCGGGATTGCGGCGGAAACCGTCGGCGCTGGCCACGTCCATCACCGGGTATTCCTCCCAGAGGCCGTCGGCGTCGCGGAAAGTCCGGATACCGCTTTCGGCGCTGATTCCCGCGCCGGTGGAGACTACGAGTTTGGGCTTCATTTCTTTAGAAAGGGACGAGTTAAGAGTTGAGAGTTAAGAGGAAAGATTTTTCGGGATTAATCTCGATTAATCTGGCTAAATCCCGATTAATCGGGAAGCCGGACCGGGAATCCCGCGAGCAATCAGCGGTCGTCGAGGTTGAAGCTGATTTCGTTCGGAGCGGAGGGCCTGGGCTTGTCCGGGGCACTGTCCGGAACGCTCTTCGAGGCCGCCACCTTGCGCTTGTCGCGCTTGAAGGCCGGGCTGGACTCGACCATCCGGATGGCGTCGTCGGAATCAAGCTGTTCGTCGTTGAGAATGAAGTAGTTCTGCGTCTCCTGGCGGCGGATGAGGTCGTCGACCTTGTCGCGGCCATAGGCGCGGACAATGTTGTCGTCAATCTGCGGCTCCTCCTTCTCGGGTTCTCCGTGGTCGCCCTCGATGGCTTTCTCGTGGTCGATGGTCACGTCGAAGCCCGATGCCAGGATGGTGAACTTGATCTTGTTGCCCAGGCTGTCGTCGTAGCCCCAGCCGAAAATCACCTTCACGCGCTTGTTCATCTCGGCGACCAGGCGGTTGGTCTCCGTAGCCTCGACTACGCGGTATGGCGGGTCGATGTCGTGGCTGTAGTAGAAGGCGAAGAGCAGGTGACGCGCCGAGAGGATGTCCGTGTCGCAGAGCAGCGGCGAGTGCAGGGCGTTCTGGATGGCCTTGGTCATGCGGTTCTCGCCCTCGCCGTAGCCCACGGAGATGAAGGCCGTGCGTCCGTCGCGGAGGGTGGTGGTCACGTCGCGCATGTCGATGTTGATCATCGCCGGCGTGGTAACCATGTCCGAGATGCTGCGCGAGGCCGTGGCCAGGATATCGTCGGCCTTGGCGAAGGCCTCCTTCCATTCCATTTCGGGATAGATGTCGCTGAGGCGGTCGTTGTTGATAACCAGCAGCGCGTCGACGTTCTTCTTGAGATTGTCCGCGCCCTCGAGGGCGCTGGTCATCTTGCTGATGCCTTCGAAGAAGAAGGGGATGGTCACAATGCCTATGGTGAGAATCTTGCGTTCCTTGGTCACATGGGCCACCACAGGCGCGGCGCCGGTACCGGTGCCTCCGCCCATGCCGGCGGTGACGAACACCATGTCGACGTGGCGGTCCACGAGTTTCTCGATTTCAGGCACGCTCTCGCGGGCGGCGGCCTCGCCTACTTCGGCCACGCCGCCGGCGCCGAGACCCTTGCAGAGCTTCGGGCCCAGAAGCAGCTTGGTAGGTGCGGCGCAGCCGCGCAGGGCCTGCGCGTCCGTGTTGAGAGCCACGAACTCGACACCCTTGATGTCCTGCGTACACATATAGTTGATGGCGTTGCCGCCACCGCCGCCGACGCCCATGGCAATTATGATGGGGCCGCCGCTCATGGCGCTGTCGCCGGGGTTGTGGTATTTCTGGAGGAGATCGTTATCTTCGGGGTCTGCCATTTTTCTATGCTTTGATTATTTTCATTTGTCGTCGTCCTCGTCGTACATGTCGGGCTCGCCGGTGCTGGCGAAGAAACTGGCGAGCTTTTCCTTGAATTTGTCGAGGAAGCCGTGGTCGCGGTCGGTGCCGCCTTCGGGGTGCGTGTCCTTGCCGTGGGCGGGGTCGTCGATGCCGGTGTTTTCGTCGGTCTCGTCGTCGGTCTCGTCGG
>USGZ01000159.1 GCA_900554265.1 uncultured Porphyromonadaceae bacterium | reverse complement strand
GGTCGAGGGTCACCTCGAGGTCGGAAATGGAGGCCAGGACGGAATAGTAGGCCGCTGCGGACTGCACGACGGCCGCTTCGGTCACTCCGCGGCCGCCTTCCTTGAGGTCGCGCATGGTCTGAACCGTCTCCTTCCAGAGCTGCGCGGTGCTCCGCGAGAGTTCGAGCTGCTCGCGCACGGCGGCGATGCTGTAGTAGGTGGTTGCCACGGTTGAGATAATCTGGCTGCGCACGGCCTGGGCGTAGGCCTCGGACTTGAGCAGGGCTGCCTGGGCGCCGCGCTTGCCGTTGAGGAGCTTGCCGAAGATGTCGATTTCCCAGCTTGCCTGCGCCGGAATGGTGTAGGTCCAGGAGAGGTCGCTTCCGGCCATGGAGCTGCCGGCGCCGTTGGGAGCCAGGGCCACGGAGGGAAGATAAGCCAGGCGGGCACCCTTGAGGTTTGCCTGGGCCACTTCCACATTGAGTCTTGCGTTATTGAGGGAGGTGTTGTTTACCAGTGCGGTATTGATGAGCTCGGCGAGCTGAGGGTCCGTGAACACGTCCTCCCAGAGCAGGTTTCCGAAAGCCGAGGAATCCGGACAGGCGGCGCGGGCCTCGGCGTAGGCTGCCGTCAGGGGCGTGTCCGTCGGGGTCTGGTATTTCTTGTAGATGTTGCAGCTGCCAAGGACCATTACGGCCATGACGGCTACGAACACCCGTGCTATGCTGTTGAGTTTCATATCTTTGTTATTGTGCGTACTGTTCGATTTCGTTCTCGATATTGCCGCCCTTCTCCTGGTTCTGCCAGCGGATGGGCTTGATTTTCTCCTGAAGCAGCTGGAAGATGATGAACAGGGCCGGAACGATGAAAATCTGGCAAATCATGCCTATGAGCATGCCGCCTACGGAACCGGCGCCCAGGGAGCGGTTGCCGTTGGCGCCTACGCCGCTGGCGAACATCATGGGCAGCAGGCCGATGACAAGGGCCAGGGAGGTCATCAGGATGGGTCGCAGTCGGGCGGTGGCGCCGTCGATGGCGGCGTTGAACACGCTCATGCCCGTCATGCGGCGTTCGCGGGCGAACTCGACGATAAGGATGGCATTCTTGGCAAGAAGGCCGATAAGCATAATCAGGGCGATCTGCAGGTAGATGTTGTTCGACACGTCGCAGAAGTTGGCGAAGATGAAGGCGCCGGCCAGGCCGAAAGGTATCGAGAGGATTACGGCGAAGGGCAGCATGTAGCTCTCGTACTGGGCGGACAGCAGCAGGTAGACGAACAGGAGGCAGAGGGCGAAGATGGTGGCTGTGGCGCCGGAGGCACCGCTGCCGGCTTCCTCGCGCGTCATGCCGGCGTACTCGTAGCCGTAGCCCTGGGGAAGAGTCTGGGCGGCCACGCGCTCGATGGCGGCGATGGCCTCGCCGGAAGAATAGCCCGGTGCGGGCTGGCCCGTGACGGATATGGAGGTGAACATGTTGAAGCGGTTCATCAGGTCAGGACCGTAGACACGGCTCAGGGTGATGAAGTTCGAGATGGGCGCCATCTCCGCGCCGTTGCGTACCTTGATGTTGTTCAGGGTCTCGGGGCTTACGCGGGCCTCGGGGCTGGCCTGCATCATCACGCGGTATATCTTGCCGAAGCGGTTGAAGTTCGACACGTACATCGAGCCGTAATAGCCCTGGAGGGTCGAGAGGATGGTTGTCGGGCTGATGCCGGCTTTCTTGGCCTTGGCGGCGTCGATGTCCAGCATGTACATCGGGAACGACGGGTTGAATGTCGTGTAGGCCATCTGGATTTCGGGGCAGGCGTTGAGCTGGCCCAGGAAGTTCTGCACCACGGAGAAGAACTGGTTGATGTCGCCGCCGGTGCGGTCCTGCATCTTCATTTCGAAGCCGTTGGTGGCAGAGTAGCCGGTAATCATAGGCGGCGCGAAGATCATCACGCGGCCGTTGTGGATATGCTGGGCGGTCTTGGCGTAGAGCTGCTGGATGATAGCGTCGGAACTCTCCTCCTTGGAGCGCTGGCTCCAGTCCTTGAGCTTGACGATGAATGCGCCGTAGGTGGCGCCCTGGCCGGCGATGAAGGAGTAGCCGTTGATCATCTCGCGGTCCTTGACTGCGGGGATGGTGGCGATGATGGAGTCGAGCTGCATCAGAACCTCGCCGGTACGCTCCTGCGAGGAACCCGCGGGCATGTCGACCATACAGAAGACTACGCCGGTATCCTCGTTGGGCACCATGGCCGACGGCGTTATGTTCATCAGCCATACCAGCACGGCTATTGCGGCGGCCACGCTGCCGAAGGAAATAATCTTATGACGGGCGCACCAGCTGGCTCCGCGCTTGTAGGAGTCCAGCAGGCGGCCGAAGTTGCGCTCGAAGGAATTCTGGAAACGCTTGCCGAAGAGTCCGAGCACGCCGACGACGGCGATGACCCACGACAGGACGGCCAGCCAGACGGCGCCTCCGAACCAGCCCATGATCATGGCCAGGATGGTATAGACAACGCAAATCATGGTGATTGCCGGATGGATGTCGAGGGCGAACTTGCGTTTTGTGTACTTGGCTGCCATTACCTCTCCTGCGGCGCTGTAGGCGTCCTTCATGCGCGAGCCGAGGGTGCTCGGCTCTTCCTCGCCCTCGGTATTCTTAGGCTTGAGGAACACGGCGCACAGGGCCGGCGAGAGAGTAAGGGCGTTGACGGCCGAGAAGCCGATGGCGATTGCCATGGTAAGACCGAACTGGCGGTAGAACACGCCCGAGGTGCCGGGCATGAAGGACACGGGGATGAACACCAGCATCATGACCAGGGTGATGGACACCAGCGCGCCGGCAATCTCGCTCATGGCGTCGATCGAGGCGCGGCGGGCGCTCTTGTAGCCCTTGTCGAGCTTGGCGTGGACAGCCTCGACGACGACGATGGCGTCGTCCACCACAATCGCTATCGCAAGCACGAGGGCCGACAGGGTAATCAGGTTCACCGAGAAGCCGATGAGGTTCATCACGAAGAAGGTACCGATAAGGGCCACGGGGATGGCGATTGCCGGGATGAGGGTCGAGCGGAGGTCCTGCAGGAACACGTAAACCACGAAGAACACCAGGATGAAGGCCTCGATGAGGGTATGGACAACGTTGTTGATCGACGCGTAGAGGAAGTCGTTGTTGTTCATCGGCACGTTGAATACCGTGCCCTGTGGCAGGTCGGGGCGCAGACGGTCCAGCAGCGAGAGACAGTCGTTGATAATCTGGGTCGCGTTGGAGCCCGGGGTCTGGAACACGATTGCCATCGAGGCGGGGTGACCGTTGCAGAGGTTGGAGAAACCGTAGGTCACGCGGCCGAGTTCGATGTCGGCCACGTCCTTGAGATAGAGGACCTCGCCGTTATCGCCGGTGCGGACAACGATGTCGCCGAACTGTTCCGGTGTGCTCAGACGGCCGCGGTAGCGCATGTTGTACTGGAACGACTGGTTGCCCTGCTCGCCGAAGGCGCCGGGAGCGGCCTCGATGTTCTGCTCGGCCAGTGCTGCGGCCACGTCGGTGGGCATCAGGTGGTACTGGGCCATGACTTCCGGCTTGAGCCAGATACGCATGGAGTAGTCGGCGCCGAAACTCATCACATCACCGACGCCGGATACGCGCTGCAGCTCGGGGATGATGTTGATTTTCATGTAGTTGTCGAGGAATTCCGGACCATAGGTGCCGGTGGTGTCCTCGAGGGCCACGCCGATAAGCATGGAGGTCTGGCGCTTGCGCGTCTGGATACCTACCTGGTTTACTTCGGAGGGAAGGAGGTTCGAGGCGGCGGAGACGCGGTTCTGCACGTCGACGGCGGCCATGTTCGGGTCGAAACCCTGCTTGAAGTAGACGTTGATGGTGGCGGAGCCGTTGTTGGTGGCGGTGGACTCCATGTATGTCATGCCCTCGGCGCCGTTGATGCTCTCCTCGAGGGGAGCGATCACGGAGTTGAGCACGGCGGCGGCGTTGGCGCCGTTGTAGGTCGTCGTTACGGAGATTGTAGGCGGTGCGATGTCGGGGTATTGGGTTACCGGCAGCGATGTCAGGCCGATTATACCCAGAAGCACGATGAAGATCGAAATCACCGTGGACAGCACCGGGCGGTTGATAAATGTATCGAGTTTCATTGCAGGTTTTCCTATCTAAAAACTGTCAGGGAGTATTGCGCGTGGCTTATCAGTTCTGTGCGGCTGCGGGAGCGGCGCTACGGGGAGTATAGGCCGCGCCGGCGCGTACGGAGGTGCCGACGCCTTCGGTGATCACGCGGTCGCCGGGGTTGAGTCCCGAGGTTACGACGAAGGTCTGGCCGTCGCTGTAGGGAGCTACGGTGATACGGGTGCTGACGGCGATGTTGCTGTCGTTGAGGGTGTAGACGTAGCGCAGGTCCTGAACCTCGTAGGTGGCGCGCTGGGGAACGGTGATTACGCCGCGGTTCTCGCGGGGGATGAGAACCTGGGCGGTGTTGCCGCTGCGGAGGCGGCCGCCGGGATTGTCGAAGAGGGCGCGGGCGCTGGCGGCGCCGGTGGCATTGTCGATTACGCCGGAAACGGTAGCCACGCGGCCTTCGACGGGATAGATGCTGCCGTCGGCGAGCTGGAGCTTCACGGCGGGCAGACTATTGATGGAGCTTTCGAGGCTGGCGCCGTTCTCGCCGGTAAGCTCGAGCAGGTCGCGCTCGTTCATGGAGAAGTAGGCGTAGACTTCGGAATTGTCGCTGATGGTGGTCAGGGGTGCTCCGGAGGGCGATGCCAGGGAGCCTTCGCGGCTGGGGATGGTGCCGACGACGCCGGCGCTCGGAGCGGTGACCACGGTGTAGCTCAGGTTCTTGCGCGCCGTTACAAGTGCGGCCTCGGCCTGGCTCAGGGCTGCGCGCGCCTG
>USGZ01000158.1 GCA_900554265.1 uncultured Porphyromonadaceae bacterium | reverse complement strand
TCGGGGCGCAGGTCGATGCGGCACTCGGCGAAGTTGCGCCGGCAGTAGATGGCCGTGCCCGTGGTAACGAGCACCATAACGCACATTATCAGGAAGGAATAGAGTTCGAGCTTGTTGAACATCACCAGCTCGAGCAGGAACACGGCGCCGAGCTTCAGCGACGAGTTGACGATGTCAATCAGCGCGAAGGCGCCCATGCGCTCGTGGGCTATGATGGTCGATATATAGCTGGTCTGCAGTAGGTTGATGATGGCCGTGACGACCGAGAGTTGGTAGACCCACATCGCGGCCGTGCGGCTGCCTTCGGGCAGATTGAGCCGGCTGAAAAGCCATAGGCCCAGGGTCTCGGCCAGGACGATGATTATGGCCGCCAGGCAGAGCACGATGACCATGCCGGCGTTGAAGGTAGCCTTAAGTCGGTCGCGGTCGCCGCCGGCGAGCTCGAAGGATACGAAGCGCGAAATCGAGCTGGAAATGGAGCTGGTGAAGAATCCGAACATCACCACCACGCTGCCGACGACGCTGTAGATGCCGAAATCGTCGAAGCCGAGCACCTGGAGCACCACGCGCGAGTTGTAGAGCCCGATGGCCATTGTCAGCAGGGTGCGCAGGTAGAGCATCATGGAGTTCTTCATGATGCGTCGGTTGTCCAGCTGCGATTCGGATTTGGTGGCCATGAGTCTTAGGGTCAGAATTTTACGTCGAAATCCTGCCGGGGCAGTGCCGGCGAGGGCACTACCACGACAGTTCCGGCGTGGTTGTCGAAGGTCATGCCCGCGGGCATAGCCGCCAGGACTTCCCGCAGCCCGGGGAAGCAGCCGAAAACGACGGCGCCCTGCAGTGTGCCCGCTTCGAGAAGGCACCCCAGGGCGGCGCGGTCGGCCTCCGAAGCGTAGCGCGCGTCAAGGACCACCAGGTCGGGATTATGCTCGGTGAAGGAGGCGCTGGGAAGGGCCAGGCGCAGCGGCTGCCGCAGTTCGCGGTCGCCGTAGATGGCGATGCGGCGGATGGCGTGCCGGCGGCCTTCCGGTCCGTCGCCGTCGAGGGCCAGGGCCACGCGGAAGAGCAGCCGCTCGCGGTGGGAGCGCAGCCGCCCGTAGGCGTAGTATGCGTAGGGCTGGTTGAGAACCTCGGTGATGAATCGGTAGGCGAAGGGCGAGTGCACGCCGAAGCCCCCGGCATGGCGCAGCATCCGCAGCCTCAGCAGCGGGTTCAGAACAGACGCCATCTGTGGGCCTCCACGAATATGCCGCCCAGGAGCAGCAGGTAGATAAGGCTGACGCAGGCGTAGGCCATGGCGCCGGTGGTATGCAGCGAGTCGGGGTCGAAAGTCATCTGGATGTCATGGCTGCCGGCGGGAATCGAAAGGGCGCGCAGAACGTAGTTCACGCGGGCTATCGGCGCGGGACTGCCGTCGATTGTGGCTTTCCAGCCCCAGGGGAAATAGACTTCGGAGAACACGCCCGTGCCGCCGCCGGCGGTCGAAGCGTGATAGCGCACGGTATTGGGGCTGTAACAGGTCATGTAGATGGTGTCGCCGGGGGCGGCGGAAGGCATCTCGGGCAGGGCTTCGGCGAAGCTGCGGTCGGCGATGGCGTTGTGGCGCAGGTCGCTGTCGAAGCGCAGGGCGTCCATCTCCTGGCGGGCGTTGTCGACCCAGATTACCGAGTCGACCAGCCAGGCGTTGCCCATGGCCTCGGGATTTACCAGCAGGGGCCGCTCGCGGTCGCCGGTGATGATATAGCGGGCGTTGAGCATCGAGGCGATTTCCTGAAGGTCGGCCACTTCCTGATAGTTCTGATATTCGGTACGGTAGGCGTAGGGGAGGATGGGCAGAATCTTTTCCTGGAGCAGGTCCTCGTAGCGGTTGAGCTTGGCGGCGTGGTAGCCTCCGAGCATGCTGTGGAAGTACGAGCGGCGGGCGTCGCTGAAGCCGGGGATGTCCAGCACGCGGTAGTGGCCGGCGGTATCTGCCAGTATCGCCTGGTCGAAGGCGTCGGGGACGATGCCCTGCGACACTCCGGCCGGTGCGCCGAAGGAGTCGTGGCTCACGTAGCGCTTGTCGACGCCGTAGAGGTCGACGAGGACGAGCACCCCGACGGCGACGACGGCCACGGGCTTGCGGATTTTGCGCAGGCTGTAGAAGGTCAGCACGCCGAAGGCCAGGGCAAGGAAGAGCAGCGAGCGCAGGGCGTCGGAGCGCACCATGCCCGCGCGCAGACCCTCGACGAGCCGGTAGTTCTCCGGGTTGGACAGCGACATGTCGTAGATGGCGCCCTGGAGCTCGGTCTGGCTGACGTCGGGGTTGCCGGCGTACATCTGCGCAAGCTGGCCGTGGAGGTCCTGGAGGCGCGAGTAGTCGGCCGCGTTGACCAGCTCGCCGAAGGCCGACGGAGCCGCCAGCGCCAGCAGGGCCACGGCTCCGGGAAGGCCGAAGGAGACGAGCAGCGGCTTGCGGTACTTGCTCCAGCCGTCGGTGCCGGCCTCGATGAACTTTGCCAGCGCCAGAACGCCTAAGAGGGGTATGCAGAATTCGGCGACAACGAGGATGCTCTCGACGGCGCGGAACTTATTGTACAGCGGGAAGTGGTATATCATCCAGTCCGTGAGCCACATGGCGTTATAGCCCAGGCTCAGGAGCAGGGCCATCGCCGTGCCGGCGACCATGGCCCATTTCAGCGGCCCGCGGACGATGAAGATGCCCAGGATGAACAGCGCCACCATTATCGCGCCGACGTAGACCGGCCCGTTGGTGCCCTCGCTGTCGTTGAAATACTGCGTCAGATAGCTCAGCACGTAGAACGACCCCGACGAAGGGTCGACGCCGCGTGCGCCGTCGAGGTCGGCCAGGCTGACGGCCACCATGGCGCCGTTCCGAGGCCGCGCGCTGGCGCCGCCCTTGATGTCGGGCACCAGCAGAGTGAACATTTCCGACGGCCCGTAGCTCCAGCCTACAATCTGCTCCTTGGGCATGCCGCCGGTCGGGCGTTCGGCCGGTGCGGCGGACTCAGCGGAGGCCGAGGCGGCGTCGGCTGCGGCAAGCTCGCTGGTGGCACGCTTGGTGTACTTGGCGTATTCGTAGGTGTTGTAGAGGGAGGGGGCGTTGGCGCCTAAGGCCAGGACGCCCGCGCCGACGACGAGACCCGTGCCGATGAGCCAGTTCCTGATAGTGCGTTTACGGATGGCGTCGACCAGATAGCAGATTACGATGATGCCCATCAGCAGGCCGAAGTAGTAGCTCATCTGCGGGTGATTGGCCGAGAGCTGGAGCATCGAGAAAAGGCCGACCATCGCCGTGCCGGCCAGATAGTGGCGCCGGTAGACCAGCAGCAAGCCGCCGATTGTCGGCGGTACATAGGTCAGCGCCAGGAATTTCCATATGTGGCCCGCGCCGATTATTATTATGAAGTAGCTCGACAGGCCCCAGGCCACAGCGCCGACGAGGGCGTAGTACCAGCGCTTGCCCAGGGCATACATCAGCAGCAGGAAGCCCATCATCATCATGAACAGCAGATTCGACGGCGCCGGCAGCCCGAGGCCGTAGGCGGTGTTTATCCAGTCGAAAAGGCTGTTCGAGGGGTACGAGGGCGAAATCTGGAATGTAGGCATGCCGCCGAAAAGCGAGTTTGTCCAGAGCGCTTTCTCACCCGTGGCTTCTTCCCAGAGCTGGCCTTCGTGGCCGTTGGCCGCGCCCTGAATCATGTCGGGCTGGCGCAGGCTGTTGCCCTCGAAGTTGTCGGGGTAGAAGAAAGCCAGCGAGATAAGGGCCATTACGGCTACCGAAACGAGAAAGCCCCATACCTGAGGCCGCGAGAGTATGTTTTTGAGCTTATTCATAGCTTTTACGTATATCACCGACAAAGATACGCAAAAATAAACATATTTGTAGCCGCTCCGGCCAACTATCTTGCCGGGGCGCCTGTAGGTCGCCGCTTGCCGGCCCGTCTCGTGTTTTTTCCCGATTAATCCCGATTATTCTTGATTAATCCCGGTTAATCGGGAAAATTTCGTCGGCCTCTCACTTGTATCGTCGTACGCGGGAGTCGTCGATGGGGCCGCTGAAGTCGAGGCCGAAGGCGAAGTCGTAGGCGTTGCCGTCGGTGTCGACGTAGGGGCGCATGTCGCGGGGCGTGTCCTCGGCCTGGGCCTCGACGGTGAACATGTCGGCGGGCATCTGCAGGGGCAGCAGGCCGCTGGGCTCGCGCCGGCCGGTGATGAAGTCGAGGATAATCTGGCGCTGGACGTCGAAGGTGCAGAATATCGCGTCGGCATAGGTCTCTATCTCGCCGAATACCATCGGGTTGCTGATGTTTACCGAAACGACTACGGGCTTGTCGCCCATGGCGCGCTTGGTGTAGATTACCAGGTTCATGTCGGAGCTGTTGACTGCCGTGGCGCTCCTGCCGTAATAGCTGCGGTTGTCCGAGGCCTCGTGGGGGTCGCCGCCGGCGAGGCTTACCTGGCGGCTGGTGGTGGCCGTGTAGGGGCTGTACTGCAGCGAGATGGGACGGTAGCCGCTGTCGCGGCCGCTGCGGGCGGCCTCGAGGTCGTAGCCGATGATGCTGTTGGGCGACTCGATGAATACTATGGCCATGTCGGCTTCCTCGGGGGTGGCAACCTCCAAACAGCCACAAGAGTCCAACAGACCGCTCACACGCTCAGAGTCGTGCATATTCATCTGGCAACCAAACGTCTTGATCAGATACGTTTTGCCGTTAAGTTGTGAAAGAGACATGACCTACCCTACTTGTTGCACATCGTCGACATAGCCATCCATGTCAGAAGCGTGCACGGAGACATGATGTACGTAAACAGAAAGACGAATCGCCGTACGGGACTCGCCATTGATAAGAATATCTGAGAACACAGGCGCA
>USGZ01000157.1 GCA_900554265.1 uncultured Porphyromonadaceae bacterium | reverse complement strand
GACGCGTCGTCCAGCATCTGCTCGACGGCCTTCAGTCCGGCAGCGACTCCCTCCTGCACGGATAAAACAATGCCCTCCGTCCGCCGGTTGCCGTGCCCGAACGGCACAAGCACCCGCATCCCGGCTGCCAGCGGCATATCCTCCGGCATATTGTCGACCGGCGAGAGCCAGACAAGTGTGCTGTCGGGTCCGGCGGCGCAGGGAAATATCTTCCAGAGCGAGCCGGTAGCCGCCGAGGAGGCTACGGCGAATTTCTCGTTCGCCTCGGCATGTCGGCTGTCGTCGAAGCGGTAGCCGGATTCGTCGAAGAAATCGGTCAGGGCGGCATGTGCGCTGCCGAGTTCGGCGCGGGTGTCCTTGTCCTTTATGGCGATGCAGGGTTCGGACTTCCAGGAGTCGTAGTAGAAAAGCCAGCCCGAGAGCACCTGCTCCGCGGAGAGGCCGCAGTAGGTCGGAGAGCCGGTGAGCTTGCGGGTGAAATCGTCGGCCAGGGTCGAGAGCGGGGCGATGCGGCCGTTGTGGTACACGAAAAGACCGCCGATATCGGAGGCGAGCTCAGCGGGCACGGCCTGCGGCTGGGCCTGGGCACCGAGGGCGGCGAAGGCGAGCATGGCGGCAGCGACGGTCCTGCGTCCGTGCTGGCGGACGACGAGCCAGAGGGCCATGGCCGTAAACAGCATTATGTAGCCGGCATAGGTGGTGGCCGTTCCGGCGGCGTCGCCTGCCACAGTCAGCACCGAGCCGCCCAGGTCGCTGTCGTAGGAAGTCTGGAAGATGCGGCAGCCGCCCGCTTCGGCCACGCGGTTCATGGACACGGTCATGCGCGTGCCGTCGACGTCGACGGTGCTCACGAAGTCCTGCGGCGCCGAGGTGCCGGGGTAATACTCTACCCTGAAATCCTCGAGGGTGATGGCCATGCCGCGGCATTCGGCGGTCTGCCCCAGGCGCAGCGCCAGGGTATCGGAAGTGGCGGTGAAATGTGTGATGGCAGCACCCGCCAGGATGACCAGGAAGGCCGCGTGCAACAGGAAGAGTACGCCGTTGCGGTACAGGCGCCGGCGGACGATATAGTACAGGCCGGCAATACCCGTCGCACCCCAGAGGAGAATCATGGGGAGCGACGGGTAGAGAGCCTGGGCGCCGGGGATGCAGCTGATTGCGGCCAGCGCCACTATGACAAGGGACAGCAGAACGAATGCGATCATCAGATAGCGTCGAGGAATTTTACGACGGCGTCGCGATCGGCCTTCGGCAGGGCGCGGAAGGCGGTGACGGTGCGGTAGGCGTCGCTCTGCTCCGAAGTGCCGTGCCACATGATAGCCTCAAGTGTGGTGCGGGCGCGGCAGTCGTGCAGGCGGTCGTCGTAGGCCGAGCCGGTGACCTTGCGGTGGAGGCCGCGCCCCCACAGGGGCGTGGTGCGGCACCAGCCGTTGCGGATATCGTTGACCATATGGAGCTTATGCTGGACCATGTCCGTATAGGGCCAGATGGTCTGATGCGGATAGCGGGGCAGCTCGCGGCCGGCGACTGAGGCGGTGAAGAATGAGGCCGGGTCGCGGATTTCGTCGGCGCCGGTGGTCCAGGAGGGTCGGTGGCAGTAGGCGCAGCCGATCTGCTCGAAGATTTCCTTTCCGCGGGCAATCTCGGGGTCGGCGATATTGCGCACGGCGGGGACGGCCAGGCCGCGGTGCCATACCATCAGGTCGATGTAATTCTGGTCAGAAGCCTCGGGGGCGAGGGTCTTCGAGTTGAGGTAGGCCAGGATATTCTGCTCGGGGTCGTCGGTGAACCATTCGGGATGGGTTTGCTGCGGGTCAATCTGGGCGATGTAGGAGGAGAAGGCAGCCTGGACCTCGGGGTCCTGCGAGGCGGCGACGGAATAGTAGCCGCCGGCATCCTTGTAATGATAGGTGCGGTCGGAGCGGGTCACGTTGGTGATGTTCCAGTAGGCGTTGGCGCCGGCGGCGTCCTGCAGCGGCCCGCGGCTGAGGGCGTAGGTATAGCGCAGGGGGTACTTGCGGCCGTCGGTGGTGGCCTCCTTGGAGGTGTACTGGCCGGTCCAGGTACCTCCGGCGAACACGGCGGGATTGAGGCCGTTGGGCATATAGCCGTCGGACTCCTCCGTGGCGTACTGGGCCAGCAGGTCCTCGTCGGAGATGGCGTCGATCAGGCCGGTGCCGTAGATGCCGATGGTCGATTCCAGCTTAACCTCGTAGTCGCCCATCTGCTCGGCCGAGAGGACGCCCTGGCGGTAGGCGTAGACGGCGTCGCGGGGGAAGCTCACTTCCGGATAGCGCAGCGAGTAGGTCTCGCCGTCGTCGAAACGGTTGCCGAAGCCGTCGGTGTATTCATGCCATTTTATCGTGACCTTGTCCTCGTCCAGAGGTGCCTTGAAGGGCGCAACGGCGTGGCCCTGAGGCATGCCGGCGAGCCAGTTCACGTAGCCCTGGGTCGCGGGATTGTAGACCACAAGGAGATAGCCGTTGCCGGCCTCGTTGGTGCGGAATGCGCCGTCGGGCTGCGATTTGCCGTGGCCGTAGCCGGGATGGCAGTGCATGCAGGAGGAGCGGATATATGTAGGACCGAGGCCGCTGCGGATACCCTCGCTGTTGCTTACGTAGTTTTTCTCGAAGAGTTGCTCGCCGCGCTTGAAGGACTCCATCATTCCGGAGGCCTGGACGCTGGCGGTAGGCTGCTCGAAAGCTGCGGAGGTGGTGATATAGGAGGTGCCCAGGCGCCCGCCGGCGTAGTACCACTCGGGCAGTTCGGCGTCGGGTCCGGGCTCGGGAGCGTCCGGAACATCCTTGTCCGAACATGCCGCCAGACCGAGCATGGCTGCGGCAGAGGCGATGAGTATAAAAGCTTTTTTCATCAGTTCTTCTGGATTAAGTCGATAAGTTCATCCATGATGTCGCTGAGCTCGTTGCAGGCTTCGACGGCCGCGAAGTTGATTTCGCGCATCGAGGCATCCTGCGAGGTCGAGGCGAAAGGCTCGCGCATGCGGGCGATGGCATTCTGGGCCTTGTCGAGGGCGGCGCGGACGCGGATGTCGAGTTCGGGGTCGACGGAGGCCACGTAGGCGCTCAGGGTGTGGGCCGGTTTTTTGATGTATGCCTCGTTCTCGCCCTCGACGGCCACGTAGCCCATATAGGCGTGGCGCACGGAGCGGATATTGTCCGTGAAGTCGGTTATGGAGTTCAGCGCATAGGGCGACTCGATATAGTCAGGGTCTGCCTCGAGACCGGAGCCTACGGGATTGCCGATTTTCTGGTTGCCGACTTCGTCCGCGATATCCTGCGCGCCGACGATGAGTTCCTGCACGGCCTCGGCGTAGTTCACGTAGGTGCTTCCGGCCTGGCCGGCGAGCTTCATGTAGGCGCCGTAGTTCTTGTCGTAGCTGAGTTCGGCGTCGTCGAGGATGGCGAGTTTGGATGCGGCTACGGTGCCGGCGTCGGCCCAGGAGGCCTCAAGGCGCAGGCAGCAGTTGCGCAGGTCGTCGGCAACGGCGGCGAGGTAGTAGAGCTCATTCTGGGTGAAGCGCTCTACCGGACGCGGCGAGGTGGTCGTGGCGGAGGCCGATGCGGGCTCGAAAATCATGTATTCGATGGCGTGGAAGCCGAGCAGACCCTGGCCGAGCGAGGAGCCGACGTACTCGCCGGCGCTTTCGCGGTCGCTCATCTGGGCCATCTGCGCGGCGTTGCCGAGCATGGCCTCCATGGCGGTCTTGTCCAGGGGCCAGGTGTCGATATGCGGGTCGATGTTGTAGTCGGCCGCGGCGCCGTAGAGCCATGCCTCGCTGAGTTCCCAGTAACGTCGGGCCTCGATCCAGTAGCGTCCGGCCTCCTCGATTTGGGCAGTGGTAAGACTGGCCACACCACCCTCGCACATGCGGTCACAGACGTCGGCGAGTTTCACGGAGGCGTCGGCCAGACCGCGGTAGGTCGGCACGACGGTGCAGTCGACGTAGTCGCGCACGATGGCCTCCAGGGCCTGTTCCTGGGCGTCGGGGGTTTCGTTTTCGTTCTTGGGCTTGTCGTCGTCGGAGCAACCGGTGGCCAGCAGGGCCACGAACAGGCCGCAGGCAAGTGTCTTGAGTGTATGTTTCATTTTCATATCTGTTGTTTTATGTGTTTTACTTTCTGCAGAAGAACCCGGCGTAGGCGATGCCGACGGATACGGCGGGCTCGTTGTTGTAGGGTTTCTTCATGATGCCAAGCGAGTACTCGCCCTTGACTACTATATCCTTTATAGGATAATAGTTTACGCCGGCGGCTATGCGGTTGCGTCCGCACCATTCGTAATCGAGCACGCCCTCGGCGGTGCGCAGCATGGAGTCGTAGTAGTCGTAGCGGCCGAATACGTAAAATTTCTGATTCTTCACCTTCAGAGGTGCGAAAATATCGTAGCCAACTTCGACGCCGACGGAGATGGCGTCCGAAGCCACGTTGGTCTTTGGCGAGGGCGAGTCGTTGCGCATCTTCTTGTTGTAGGCGGTGATTTTCTCGGAGTCCGTAAGATGGCCGTAGATCACGCCGCCGCGGGCAATGAGATTGTGGCCGGTATAGTTGAAATCGAAGGAGCCGATGGCGAGGGTGCCCTTCACGTCGCTCCAGGTCTCGTTCGGGTGCGAGAGGGTATTGCTGAAGGTGTTGCCCACGTAGGCGCTCAGGCCCAGGCGCAGGCCCGGAACTGAATAATTGTCGATTCTCGCGGCACCGGCAATGGCGTTTGCAATCTTGAATTCGTAGGGGCTGCCCGCGCCGCCGGCCACCCAGTCCTCGCGGCCGAAGCGGTCGGAGTCCAGGCCCGGCATGACCATGGCTTCATAGCGCCAGTCGCCGGCGCGGCCCCAGAGGGTGATGCCGGTCTCGTGCCAGGTG
>USGZ01000156.1 GCA_900554265.1 uncultured Porphyromonadaceae bacterium | reverse complement strand
GGTGGGTGCGACACCCCGACCTCCACGCCGATCCAATTCGGCCTATTCCGCTGGTGTCTCCAGCACCATATGCTTCATGCGGACGCCGGCGAAGGGGCGGTCGTCCTTGTGGCGGAAGCCCAGGCGGCGGTAGAGGGCTTCGGCCTTGGGATTGTCGTAGTCGACCAGGAGGGCGGCGGGCTTGCCGGTCATATTGCTGCCGCGTTCGGCCAGGGCCATAAGCAGAGCGCCGCCTACGCCGTGACCGCGGTACTCGGGCATCACGGCCAGAGTATCGAGGTAGAACTCGTCCGGCGAGGTCTCGTCGGCCATGCCGGTCATGTCGCGGCCTTTCTCGGCAA
The DNA here is from genome assembly GCA_900554265.1 of uncultured Porphyromonadaceae bacterium. GTDB lineage: Bacteria > Bacteroidota > Bacteroidia > Bacteroidales > Muribaculaceae > CAG-873. The sequence continues at coordinate 4,540 of USGZ01000156.1, read as the reverse complement.
GCATTGCGTCGAAGAAAGCCTGGCGCAGACGGTGAAGTTCGGCGCCGTCGTAGCCCACGCAAACGCCCATCACGGGCTCGCCCGCCCGGCTGTCGTCGACGGCCACAATGGCGTTGAGGTAGCTGTACTGGCTGTCGGTTCGCCGGGCCAGGGCGGTGAAGAATTTCTCCACGTCGGCCACCGTTCCGCCGGGACCGGCGAAATCAAGGCATATTTCCTCGCCTATGCCATAGCATACGGCTTTTCCAATATACGGTGCGTCCTGCTGACGCGCAGGTATGATTTTCATTGCGTATAAAATGTCGTATCTAAATTAATGAGATTTGAGAAGTGCGTCGACGCGCTGCTGAGGAATGCCGAGGCGCACGGCCATGCGACCGTCCTCGTCGGCCTCGCGGGGTCGGAAAAGGCTCTTGTTGAGCCACGCCCGGCAGTAGTATATCTCGGCATCCTCGGGATAGCGCTCGAAGGCCTGGCCTATGGTCTCCGACGCCTCTGTAAGCTGACCTTCGGCAAGATAGCACTTGGCCAGGGCGCTGTAATACTCCGGCTCGGGCTCGGAGGCCACAAGCGTGCGGTAGTAGCGGATGGCCTTGCCGTAGTTGCCCGTCAGGAAGTTGAGCGACGAGAGCGCACGCGCCGTCGCCGGCTCGTCGGGCAGGCTGTCGGCCAGGACGCGGAAATCGGCCTCGGCCTCAGGCAACTTGCCGGAGTAGAGGGCGAGCATGCCGTGGTAGTAGCGGGCGTCGGTATTGAGGCTGTCGACGGCGATGAGGTCGCCGAAGGCGCTGTAGGCGTCGGCGTCGCGGCCCATCTGCAGCAGCACACGGGCGCGGCCGTTGAGCAGCGAGCGCATGCGCGGAGCCTGGCGCAGGGCCCCGTCGAAGGTGTCGAGGGCCTCCTGGTTGCGCCCGTCCGAGGCATAGACCATGCCGAGATTCGACAGCAGGATAACGTTGTCCGGGCAGTTCGGGCAGATGGAGATGGCCTCGATAAGGCGTGCGGCGGCTTCCTCGTATTTGCCCTCGGCTATGGCCTGGTCGGCCTGTCCGGCAAGCAGGAAGCGGGGATTCTCCTCGTCGAAGGGCACGGTATCGGCCAGGACCTGCGCCCCGGCGGCGCAAGCGGCGCAAAGGAGAAGCAAGGAGAGAAGGAGCTGTTTCATTTGCTGGCTTTGTCGGTTTTGCCCTTGCCGCGCACGGGCTCGGGAGCAAACTCGCCGGGATACTTGAGCAGCTGACGAGGACGCATCAGAGCATAGGTTATCAGCAGGATGCCGCCAATGACGAAGGGCACGCTAAGCCACTGGCCCATGTTGAGCGTCATCGTGGCCTCGAAGGCCTCCTGGTCGTTCTTGATGAACTCTATGAGGAAGCGGCTGCCGAAGATGCCGACAAGGAATGTGCCGAACAGCAGGCCCGGGCGCTCGCCGGCGTTCTTCTTCCAGTAGAGCCACATCATCAGCGCGAACAACCCCAGGTAGCACAGCGACTCATAGATCTGCGTCGGATGGCAGGCCAGGGGCGCGTAGAATTCCTGCCACTCGGCCGAGCGCACGAACATGAAGCCCCAGGGCAGGTCGGTAGGATGGCCGAAGATTTCCGAGTTCATCAGGTTGCCGATTCGGATCAGGGCGCCGACAAGGGCGATGGCCACGGTCAGGCGGTCGAAGGTCCAGAGCGGGTTGCGCTTCGTTACCAGAATCGAGAAAAGAAGCACGGCCAGGATGATGGCTATCGCGCCGCCATGGCTGGCCAGGCCTCCCTCCCAGGTGGCCAGAATCTTCCAGGGATGCTGGCTGTAGTAGTCCCAGGCGTAGAAGAACACATGGCCCAGGCGCGCGCCTACTATCGTGGCCACGCCTACGTAAATCAGCAGTATGCCGAGCCAGCGCTCGGGAGCGCCCTCGCGCTTGAACATCCGGGCCACCACGTTGTAGCCCAGCCAGAAGCCGATTGCGAACATCAGCCCGTACCAGCGGATGGTAAAGGCGCCGTCGTAGATGGCCGGGTCGACGTTCCAGGTTATAAACGAAGATAACATGCTATTTTGCAGGATTTTGTCCGGAATCGTCCGGAGAATTCTTCTTCGAGAAATATTCCGCCGTCAGCCGGCGCACGCGGCCGCTGAGCAGCAGGATGGCAATAATCGTCGGCAGTGCCATCAGCGCGTAGAAAAGGTCGCAGGCGGCGACGGCGGCGTCGATGGGCACGATGGCGAAGATTATCAGCGAGGCGAGGAACACGTAGGCGTAGAGCCGCCCGCGCTTCGTTCCGAACAGGTAACTGGCGCAGGTGGTGCCGTAGAAGGAGTAGCTGAACATGCTCGACATGGCGAAGCATACCACCACGAACAGCAGCAGATAGTGGCCGTAGGGTATGCCGCGGCTGAAGGCCGTCATGGCTATCGACAGGCCCTTGATACCCTCGATGTCGTTCAGCTCGGGAACGCACAGCAGGATGGCCAGCGCCGTCAGCGTGCAGACAAGGCCGCTGTCGATGCTCGGACCGAGCATGGCCACGAGTCCCTCGCGCACGGGGTTGGTGTTGCGCGAGGCGCCGTGCATGATGGAGGCCGTGCCGATGCCGGCGTCGTTGACCAGGGCCGCGCGGCGGGCGCCGATTATGGCGATGCCGGCCAGGGCGCCCAAACCCGCCTGCAGGTTGAAGGCCTCGGAGAATATCATCGAAATCACGTGGGGTACCTGGTGCAGGTTCGAAATGATGATGTAGAGCACCATCAGGAAGTAGAGCCCGACCATGAAGGGCACCAGCACGGTAGCCACGCGGGCGATGCGCCTGATGCCGCCGAGAATCACCGCCGACACTATCGCCGCGATGGCGCAGCCGAACAGCAGGCGCAGCGCCTGCTCGTTGCCCAGGCCGAGCGCGCCGCCCAGGCCGCTGAGGAAGCCGGAAGCCTCGATGCCCTCGGGCGTCGAGAATGTGCTCAGGAAGGCTTCCGTAAGCTGGTTGGAGTTCATGATGCACATGGTTCCGAACATGCCGGCGATGGCGAAGAACTTGGCCAGCGGCGTCCACTTCGGGCCGAGGCCGCGCGTGATGATGTGCATCGGGCCGCCCTGCGGGTTGCCGGCGTCGTCGCGGCCCTTGTACATGATGGCCAGCACGCCTTCGTGGTACTTGGTGGCCATGCCGACAATGGCGCTGACCCACATCCAGAATATCGCCCCGGGACCGCCCATGACCAGCGCGATGGCCACGCCGGCGATGTTGCCCAGCCCGACCGTCGCAGCGATTACCGACGCCAGCGCCTGGACGGACGAAATCTGCCCGGAGTTGCCGCCCCCGTCGGGCTTATGCCGCAGCACGCGCACGGCCTCAGGCAGACGGCGCACCGACACCGCTCCCGAGCGCAGGAACAGGTAAAGGCCGCCTCCTATCAGAAGGAAGAACAGCGGATATCCGCACAGGAATTCCGATGCGGATATCAGCCATTGCTCTATATACTGAAAAACAGTCAAATCTTATATAGCTTGAATTTCGATTGAACGGGTTATTCCTCCGCGGCAACAACCTCCGATTCCTCCACCTCGGGAGTCACGACGTTCGGGTCTTCGAGGCCGAGATGGCGCCGGCGGTTGATAACCTTGAGTATAAGGCCGATTACCAGTGCGGCCACGCCGAGGGCGGCCAGCATCACCAGGGCGTAGGTATAGTTCTTGCTCACGGCGGCGACTTCCTCGGTCATGGTCCCGTCCGCCACGGCCCGGACGATTTCGGGATTGGTAGCGTCGAGCACTTTGCCGATAAGCATCGGGAAGAGCCACAGGCCGATGTTCTGAATCCAGAAAATCAGCGCGTAGGCCGAGCCGATAATCTTGCTGTCGACCAGCTTGGGAACGCTGGGCCAGAGCGATGCGGGAACCAGCGAGAACGAGGCGCCAAGAACCAGAATGGTGGCGTAGGCCACGCAGATGCCGCCCACGGAGTTGCCCTTGAACAGCGGCAGAACGAAGGCGAAGGTCAGGTGGCAGGCGATGAGCAGCAGCGAGCCCAGAACGAGCATCGAGGCGGCTTTGCCCTTATAATCCACGTATTTGCCTAAGATAGGCGTGATGCCTACGGCCAGCAGCGGGAACACGGCGAAGATGGCCGCGGCGCTCTGGCGCATATAACCCATCCAGCAGTAGGTGACCAGCGACACGATGGCTACCACGAGCCACATCACGCGCATGGCCTTGTTCTTGCCGAAGTTGCTGGCGAAGGCCCCGACGGCCACGAAGAGCATCACCACGTACTGCCATACCGTAACCGCATCCGAGGCCCAGAAAGACTCGGGGTCGACGGCCGTGAAGGTGATGTTGCACTGCAGCATGTTGACGGCATACTTCTGGAAGGGGAAGATGGCCGAATAGTAGAGCACGCACAGCAGAGCCACCAGCCAGAAGCCCAGCGAAGTGAGGATTTTGCCCAGGTCGCTGATGCGGAAGGGGTCGTCCTTCTCCTCGACGGCATGCGTCTGCGAGTCCAGCTTCTTGTCCATGAAGAAGTAGACGATAAACATTATCAGACCGATG
>USGZ01000155.1 GCA_900554265.1 uncultured Porphyromonadaceae bacterium | reverse complement strand
AATTCTCCCTGGGCTGGGGCCAGACCGGCATCATCGGCAAGGTCCAGCTGAAATTCACCAACTTCTCCATCAAGAACCTGTTCTACCCGAGCACCTACCGCGGCATCATCCCGCAGGGCGAAGGCCAGACCTTCACCATCAGCGCGCAGACCAACGCGCGCTACTATCAGAGCTACGCAATCTCGTTCCTGGACCCGTGGTTCGGCGGCAAGCGCCCGAACTCACTCTCCGTCAGCGCCTACTACAGCCGCCAGACGGGTGTCAACAGCTCGTTCTACAACCGCAACTGGTCCAACTACAACTACTGGGGCTCCGGCCTGGGCTACTATCCCTACGGCAGCTCCAGCAACTACTACAACGACTACTATCAGAACAGCTACCAGAACTCGCTCGACCCCAACAAGGTACTTCAGCTGATAGGCATCAACGTAGGCTTCGGCAAGCGCCTGAAATGGCCCGACGACTACTTCACCTTCACCGCCGAACTCGGCTACAACTGGTACTACCTCAAGAACTGGGACTACCTCTACTACATGAACAACGGCACGTCCAACTCGCTGGTGCTCGGACTTACGCTGGCCCGCAACTCCATCGATAACCCCATCTACACCCGCAGCGGCTCGTCGTTCAGCCTCAACCTTCAGATGACACCTCCCGCCAGCCTTTTCACCGGCCATCGCGACTGGAAGAAGCTCTCCGAGGAGAACACACAGGAATCCAAGAAGCAGCTATACCAGTGGATCGAGTACTGGAAACTGCGCTTCCGCTCGCGTACCTATACCCCGCTGAGCGACAGCCCGCAGTGGACGCCCGTGCTGATGACGCGCTTCGACTTCGGCCTCCTGGGCAGCTACAACAAGTATCTTAAGACGCCCTTCGAGACCTTCTACGTCGGCGGCGACGGCATGTCCGGCTACTCGAGCTACGCCACCGAGACCATCGCCCTGCGCGGCTACGACAACGGCTCGCTGACGCCCTACGGCCACGAAGGCTACGCCTACACCCGCATGGGCATGGAACTGCACTTCCCGCTGATGCTTCAGCCGACGTCGACCATCTATGCCCTGGCCTTCGTCGAGGCCGGCAACGCCTGGACTTCGGTAAGCCAGTTCAATCCCTTCTCGCTCAAGCGCAGCGCCGGCGCGGGTCTGCGAATCCAGCTTCCCATGGTCGGCCTGATGGGTATCGACTGGGCCTACGGTTTCGACGACACCATCTCCGGCAGCAATACCGGCGGCTCGCACTTCCACTTCATCCTGGGCCAGGAGTTCTGATTTAAACTTTTGCCCGGCGAAGACGTCTTATAATTATATCAAACACGAAAAAAATACTTGCAGACAATGAAGAAACTCGCCCTTACCCTCCTCCTGGCGGTTCTCGGGGTCCTCGGAGCATCCGCTCAGAAGTTCGCCCTGGTCGACATGGAGTATATCTTCGGCAAAGTGCCCTCTTACGAAATGGCAACCGAACAGCTCAGCCAGCTCTCGCAGCGCTGGCAGCGCGAAGTCGAGAACCTCGGCGCCGAAGCCGAGACAATGTACCAGAGCTACCTGGCCGACAAGGTCTTCCTGACGGACGACCAGCAGAAGGCCCGCGAGCAGGAAATCGCCAACAAGGAAAAGGAAGCCACCGAACTGCGCTTCCGCTACTTCGGACCCGAAGGCGAACTCTACCAGAAGCGCCAGACCCTTCTGCGCCCGATTCAGGACGACGTCTACAACGCCATCAAGAAGGTTGCCGAGGAGCGCGGCTATCAGGCCGTGTTCGACCGCGCCTCCAGCAGCGACATAATCTACGCCTCGCCGCGAATCGACATCAGCAACGAGGTGCTCGCCAAACTCGGCTATTCCAATCAGTAACAATAATATAATCAAAATAACCTTAAGCTCAAAACAATGATCAAGAAAGTAATTCTGGCCGTGCTTCTGGCACTCCCCTTCGCCACAATGGCCCAGAAATTCGGTGTCGTAGACGTAGAGTCCATCTTCACCGCCATGCCTGAAACAGCACAGATGCAGACGCAGCTGCAGCAGACCAGCGCCCGCTATGAGGAAGAATTCGGTAAACTGCAGGAAGAAGTCAACAAGCTCTACACCGAGTACCAGACCATCCAGAACGATGAGAACACTCCCCAGAGCATCAAGGAACGCCGCGTACAGGAAATTCAGGAACGCGCCTCGAAGGTCGACCAGTTCCGCAATACCGCCACCCAGGACCTCGCCCGTCTGCAGGAACAGCTGATGGCCCCGATTTCGCAGAAAATCAACGACGCCGTAAAGAGCGTCGGCGCCGAAGGCGGATATACGTTCATCTTCCCCAACGAGCCCAACCTGCTGCTTTATAGCGGTACGGACGTTACCGACATCACCCCTCTGGTGCGCACCAAGCTCAACCTCCCCGCAGCGGGAGCAGCACCGGCAGCTACAGCAACTTCCGCCAACTGAAAATCCACCCATAATGAACCGGCGTCCGCTTCCGCTCCGGGAGCAAGGCGCCGGTTTTTCAATTCAAGCAAGCATGAACGCTCCGGCACCGGACTACATCTTCGAGCTTCCCATGAAGGTCCGCGACTATGAAGTGGACTCCGAGGGAATCGTCAACAACGCCGTCTACCTCCACTACCTCGAGCACACGCGCCACGAGTTCTGCGCCAGCGCCGGATTCAGCTTCCGCGAGATGCACGCCCGCGGCATGGACCCGGTAGTATCGCACATCGACATACACTACGTCCGCTCCCTCGGGCTGGGCGACAGCATGGTGTCGCGTCTGGCCCTTCGGCGCCGTGGGCCGGTGTTCGTCTTCGTGCAGGACATATACACGACCGCCGGCGAACCGGTGGTGCGCGCCACTGTCGATATCGTATCCTTCGAGAACGGACGTATCTCGCGCGGCGAGCTCCTTGCCGAGGCTTTCAAAGACTACCTGCGCTGATGGAAGCAGACCCCGACATCGGCGGCCGCCGCGAGCTCACCGAGCGCATAGCTTTCGCGCACACGCACAACATCTGTCTGCGCACGGCCCGCGAGTTCGAGCGCCGCGGCATAGGGCCGAAGGACTTCTTCAGCACCGATGCGGCGACCCTGTGCGCCATCAGCGGCTGCCGGCCCGACGTGTTCAACAGCGCCCGCCGCAGCGCCGACCTTGCCCGCGCGGCAAAAGAAGCTGAGTTCATCGAGCGCCGCGGCATCAGGGCCATCTACTACACCGACCCGGACTATCCCCGGCGACTGCTCGAGTGCGACGACGCCCCCGCGATGCTCTACTGCATCGGCACGCCCGTACAGGCAGCGCACGCCGTAGCCATCGTCGGCACACGCCACAGCACGTCCTACGGCCAGAGCATGGCCGAGCGCCTGATATCGGGCCTGGCGGAGAAAATCGACGATCTGGTGATAGTCAGCGGACTGGCCTACGGCATCGACATCGCCGCCCACCGCGCCGCCATGAAGGCCGGCATCCGCACCGGCGCCGTCCTGGCCCACGGGCTCAACACACTCTACCCTCCCGAGCACCGCAGCGACGCCATAGCCATGACCCATGCCGGCGGCTTCCTGCTGACCGAATACCGCAGCTGCGACCCGACGCACCGCGGCAACTTCCTTGCCCGCAACAGAATAGTGGCCGGCATGACGGACCTTACCGTCGTTGTCGAAAGCGGCGCCAAGGGCGGCGCGATGACCACGGCCCGTCTGGCCGCCGCATACCAGCGCGAAGTCATGGCCGTTCCGGGACGCGTGTTCGACACCTATTCCTGCGGCTGCAACGAGCTGATAGCCTCCAGCCAGGCGCGCGTCCTGCGCGACGTCGACGACATCATCGAGGCCTGCTGCTGGAAAGTCCGCCCCCAGGAGGGCGTGCAGCGCTCGCTGGGGCTGGAAATCAGCGACTCCCAGCGTACGGCGCTCCACTTCCTTCAGGACCACCCCGAAGCGACGGTCAACGAACTGGCCATAGCCCTGGGCCAGACAATCCCGCGCACCACCTCGCTGCTCTTCGAGATGGAGATGTCGGACCTGATCGTTTCCCTTCCCGGAGGCCGCTACGGCGTTACGGCCATGCTCGGCTAAAACTCCTCCAGCGCCCAATTGTTATACTTTAAATCCAGCCGGAACAAAAACATACAAGCATAAAACGTACAATGGCCAAAATCATTCCCCCTTCCGAATTCATAATCAACCCGGACGGCAGCGTATTCCACCTGCACCTGCTCCCGGAGCAGCTCACGGACCGCATCATCCTTGTAGGCGATCCCGGACGCGTCGACATGGTCGCCGAGTTCTTCGACAACAAGACTTTCGAGGTCTCCTCGCGCGAGTTCCACACCATAGGAGGCACCTACAAGGGAAAGCCCATCATGTGCCTGAGCCACGGCATCGGCCCGGACAATATCGACATCGTAATCAACGAGCTTGACGCCCTGGCCAACATCGACTTCGCCACCCGCGAGGTTCGCCCTGAGTTGCGCCGCCTGACGATGGTCCGCATCGGCACCTCCGGCGCCCTGCAGCCCGAGCTGAGCCTGGGCACTCCAGTAATCGCCGAACATTCCGTCGGGTTCGACGGCGTGCTCAACTACTACGCCGGCCGCGACAGCGTAGCCAATCTCGACATGGAGAAGGAATTCACCACCCACACGGGCTGGAATCCCCTCTGGGCCAAGCCTTACTTCGTGCAGGCCGACGAGGAGCTGGTCGACCGTATCGGCCGCGACGACATGGTGCGCGGCATCACCATCAGCGCCGTCGGGTTCTACGGTCCGCAGGGCCGCGAGCTGCGTCTGCCGCTTGCCAACCCGGACCTCAACCGCCGCATCGAGGAATTCCAGTACCAGGGCCGCAAAATCACCAACTACGAGATGGAGAGCGCTCCTCTGGCCGGCCTTGGGCGCCTGATGGGGCAC
>USGZ01000154.1 GCA_900554265.1 uncultured Porphyromonadaceae bacterium | reverse complement strand
CACCTGCCCGACGTAGCGGCCGGGGTCGACTATCATCAGATGGACGTCCAGGGGCTTGGATGTCAGCTTGGCGACGGCTTCGATTACCGGGAAGCCGAAGGAGATGTTGGGCACGAAAACACCGTCCATCACGTCGCAGTGGAGCCAGTCGGCCTCGGAGCGGTTGAGCATTTCGATGTCCCGGCCGAGCCTGGCGAAGTCGGCGGACAGAAGAGAGGGAGCGACTATCATTTTTCTTCGGGTTTGCTGCCGGTGCTACCGGTATTTTTCTTGCGGAAGGCGTTCCAGGTGATGTATGCGGCACAGAGTACCAGTATGCCCAGGCCTATGTAGGTCAGGTAGGCGTTGTACTTCTCGACGGCCGCATAGAGTTCGTCGAGAGTCACGGTCTGCGCCAGCCACCATCCCAGGAAGGCCAGCACGGAGTTCCAGACCAGCGCGCCCAGCGAGGTGAAAATGCAGAACACGCCGAGGTTCATCCGCGCCAGGCCGGCGGGTATCGAAATCAGCTGGCGCACAGCCGGAATCAGTCGGCCGATGAAGGTCGACACGGCGCCATGCCTGTCGAAGTAGCGTTCGGCTTTGTCGACTTTCTCGCGGTCTATCAGGCACGCATGGCCCAGGCGCGAGTCGGCGAAGGCGTAGACTATCGGACGACCGATCAGAAGCGCCAGGACGTAGTTGATCAGAGCGCCGACGAGCGCGCCTGCTGTGGCTACGAGCACGACCATGAATATATTCATGTCACCGCGTTGTACGGCAAGGTATGCGGCCGGAGGCACAACCACTTCGGACGGGAAGGGGATGAAGGAGCTCTCTATCACCATGAACACGAACACGAATATGTAGCTCGCGTTGTTCACGAACCAGTCGAAAAACGTGGCGGCATCGAGATAGTCGCTTATTGCGAGTGGCAGGAGTAAATCTATCATTTGTATGTTGTCAGGCTGTTTGAATTACAAAGTTCGGAAAAAGTGGCGGTTCAGGCAACTGTCGCCCCACTTTTTCCGATAATTTTTTTGTTGCGGAACTCCGCGCCTCAGACCACGACCTCGGTTTCATCCAGGCGCTTGCGGTAGAACACGAAGTCGCGACCGAGGTACTTTTCCCGGACGATGGCGTTCGATGCCAGCTCCTCCGAGGTGCCCTGGAAGAGGATGCGGCCCTCGAAGAGCAGGTAGGCGCGGTCCGTGATGCGCAGTGTCTCCTGGGCGTTGTGGTCAGTGATGAGAATGCCTATGTTCTTGTCCTTGAGCTTGTAGACGATACTCTGGATATCCTCTACGGCGATGGGGTCCACGCCGGCGAAGGGCTCGTCGAGCATTATGAACTTGGGGTTGATGGCCAGGCAGCGCGCGATTTCCGTGCGGCGCCGCTCGCCGCCGGAGAGCTGGTCGCCGAGGTTCTTGCGCACCTTCTGCAGGCGGAACTCGGCGATGAGGCTCTCGAGCTTGTCGCGCTGCTCCTCGGGCGTCATTTTCGTCATCTGGAGTACGGCGCGGATATTGTCCTCCACGCTCAGCTTGCGGAACACGGAGGCTTCCTGTGCCAGGTAGCCTATGCCGTTTTGCGCACGCTTGTAGACGGGGTAGTTGGTGATGTCCAGGTCGTTGAGGAATATGCGGCCCTCGTTGGGCTGCACCAGCCCGACGGTCATGTAGAAGGTCGTGGTCTTGCCGGCGCCGTTGGGGCCCAGCAGGCCTACAATCTCGCCCTGGGTCACGTCGATGCTCACGTGGTTGGCCACCGTGCGCTTGCCGTATTTCTTTACAAGGTTGTCCGTCCGCAGGACCATTCCCTTGCTTTCTTCTTCTGTAGCTTCTCCCATGGCGGAAGTGTCAGGTAGGTATCTGGCCGGGACTGCAGTAGCATTCGCCGCGGTGAAGGCGGCTCTCGATGTAGTCCGTCAGAAGGTTGATGGCCACTGTGTTGCTGCCGCCCTGGGGCACGATGAGGTCGGCGAAGCGCTTGCTCGGCTCGATGTACTGCATGTGCATCGGCTTGAGCACGTCCTGGTAGCGGTTGATTACGATTTCGGGCGTACGGCCGCGCTCGATGCAGTCGCGGGCGATTACGCGGATGAGGCGGTCGTCGGCATCGGCGTCGACGAATACCTTGATGTCCAGCATGTCGCGCAGAACCGGGTCGCAGAGCACAAGAATACCCTCTACGATTACCACGTCGCTCGGACGGACGGTCACAGTCTCCGGCTGGCGCGTACAGGTCAGGTAGGAGTAGGTCGGCATCTCGATGGTCTCGCCGGCCTTGAGTTTGCGCAGATGGTCGACCAGCAGCGTCCATTCGATGGCCGCAGGTTCGTCGAAGTTGATTTTAGACCTCAGTTCCGGCGGAACATGGCTTGAATCCTTATAGTACGAGTCCTGCGGCAGGACCGATACTTCGCCCGACGGCAGGCTGTTGATGATTTTGTTGACCACGGTGGTCTTGCCCGAGCCGGTACCGCCGGCAATACCTATGATTAGCATGGGGATAGTCTTGGTTTTGTTATTTTGGCAAAGTTACGCAAAATTTCCCGAACTTCGGGCCTCCCCGCCGCATAAAACTTCCCCATTTCCGGGCTTAATCTTGATAATTCGCGATTAATCGGGAGAAAAAGCTATTGGTCCGGATGAAGGATGAACTTGATGTTCCCGCTGGGGCTTTCGTCGTCGCGGCGGATGGTGCGGTAGCCGGCCTTGCGGATGCTTACGGTCTGCTCGGCGCGCTGCAGGCTTAGGGGCAGGAGGATGTCGAAGCGGCCGCCGGCGTCGGTGGTCGAGCTGATGCCGCAGACCTCTACCGTCGCGCCCTCCAGCGGGTTCATGTCAGGGTCGTAGACCTCGCCGGAGAAGATGGCGAAGGAATCGTCGCGCCGTAGCGTCAGGCCGACGACGCGACGGACGCCGAAGCCGGTCCGGACGGTGGTGTCCATTGGCTCGAAATAGCGCGATTCGGCGTGTATGTCTATGCTGGAGAAGCGCTTGTAGCCCGGGACGACAATCGCCTCGAACTCGGGATTCGCGGTGTCGGAAAAGTAGTCGGCGCCGTCGACGTTCAGCTTGACCTCGGGGCCCAGCGGAAGCTCGCTCGGCTCCAGGCGCATCCCGACGTTCACCTCCACCGGAACGGCGAAAAGATACGCCGCCGCCGCGGCCATCACCGACAGGCCTCCGACGGTGAGAATCCTAATCCGTTTCTGACGCAAATGTCTGCGCCACAGCGTGTCGAAGGAGATTCCCAGCATGAGCGACACAACCCGGATAAGTACTTTCTCCTTTCCGAGAATGCCGATGTTGTGGCCGAGCAGGTCGCGGGCCGGGTTGGCGGCGATATAGTCGCGGAGGCACTTGGGGAAGAGGTCTTTTTCCAGCCTGTCGCCGTTCGGAATCACTATGGGGATGATGCGGTCCAGGCGCCCCATGTCGATGAAGGCCTGCGCCTCGGCGTTGACCCAGTCCGACAGAACCGAGTTCTTCGAGCAGATGACTATCAGGAACTTGCTCTCGCGCAGGTGCTGACGGAGCTGGTCGTTGAGAATGCCGCCGTTGAGGTCCGTCTCGTCGCGGAACACAGGCCGCAGATAGCGGCTGCGGGCGTCGAACTCATTGCGTATCTCCGTCGGCAGCCGGTAGGCTTCCAGATGGCTCTGAAACCACTTGGCCATAGCCATATCGCGGTGACTGTAGCTTATAAATGCAAAATTCTTATACTCGCTGATCATTGTATCCTCGGGGTCTTGTAAATCGCTAAATGTAGGGACGCACGGCTCGTGCGTCCCTACGGGCGTGCTAAACATTTGGTGTTGCAACATCCGCGTGCAAAGATACAAAAAGTCAGAACATCAGCGCTATGCGGTAGACGGCGAAGGCGATGAGCCAGGCTACGGCAGTGTTGTAGACTATGCTGAAGGCGCCGTATTTCCAGGAGTGGGTCTCGCGGACGATGGCGGTGATGGTGGCGATGCAGGGGCAGTAGAGCAGGATGAAGACCATGAAGCTCAGAGCCGCCGCGGGTGTCCATTCGGCCATGCCTGTCGCCGGCGACACCTTGGTGAGGCGCTCGCCCAGGCGCTCGTTCGATACGGCGTCGTCGTTGGTGTAGAGCACGCCGAGGGTGCTGACCACTATCTCCTTTGCCGGCACGCCGGCCAGGGCGGCCACGCTGGCGCGCCAGTGGAAGCCCAGCGGTTCCATGACGGGGTTGATGAACTTGCCGGCCATTTCGAGATAGGAGTCGCGTTCGGGGTCGATGCCGGCATTCTCGGCTGCGGCGATCTGGCTTTCCGTCAGCGGCTGCTCGGCCTCGTTGTTATGGCGCGGGAAGTAGTTCAGCGCCCAGACTATGATGCTGGCGAAGAGGATTATGCCGCCCATCTTCTTGAGATACTCGCGGCCTTTGGCCCAGGTGTGAGTGAGCGAGGCCTTCATCGTCGGCATGCGGTAGGGCGGCAGCTCCATGACGAAAGGCGTCTCGTCCTTCTTGAAGAGGAACTTGCGCAGCGTCCGCGCCGTAACGACGGCCACGAGGATGCCCAGCATGTAAAGCCCCATGAATACGAATGCGGCGTAGGCCGAGAAGAAGGTGCCGATGAGCAGCACGTAAATCGGCAGGCGCGCCGAGCAGCTCATGAAGGGATTTATCAGTATGGTGATCAGGCGGCTGGAGCGGCTCTCGATGGCGCGCGAGGCCATGATTGCCGGCACGTTGCAGCCGAAGCCCATGATCAGGGGTATGAAGCTCTTGCCGTGGAGGCCGATACGGTGCATCACGCGGTCCATGATGAAGGCCGCGCGGGCCATGTAGCCGGAGTCCTCCATGAAGGAGATGCAGAAGTAGAGAATCAGGATATTGGGCAGGAAGACAATCACGCCGCCCACGCCGCCGATGATGCCGTCGGCCACGAGGTCCTTCAGCGG
>USGZ01000153.1 GCA_900554265.1 uncultured Porphyromonadaceae bacterium | reverse complement strand
AGAAGGACTGCTTGCAGTCGAAACGCTCGACAACCAGCAGTTTGAGAGACTGTATGACGGCGACGTTACTCCGGAAGAGCTCGCGGAAGAACTCAGGATCGAACTGGAGAAGAAAAAGGCCCTGCGCATCCAGGCGCAGTCAGAACTCGCGGAGCAGAAATTACTGTATGAAACTATTCCCGAAGCCGAGCGCGAGGGGCTTGCCGACGCTCATCTGCGCATGACCCGCCAGGCTTCGCAACTTGCTCAGGAAACCGGCGCCCTGCAGCAGCGTCTTGACGAGGATGATCAGCGCCGCCGGCGCACCGGCGAACTGGACGCGAAAATCGCCCTGGCCGAGGAGGATTTCCGGAAGTGGGACCGCCTGAACCAGCTTATCGGCAGCGCAACAGGCGACCGCTTCCGCAACATCGCCCTGAGCCACGTGCTCGACGGGCTGCTCTGCAACGCCAACGAGCACCTGAGCCGCCTGAGCGACCGCTACCGCCTGGTCGGCAATCCAGGCACTTTCCTGATTGATATCGAGGACCGCTATGCCGGAGGTGCCCGCCGCTCGGCAAATACCGGCAGCGGAGGCGAAAGCTTTCTCGTCTCGCTGGCCCTCGCCCTGGCTCTTAGCGATATAAACAGCGCTTTCGGGGTCGACATTCTCTTTATCGACGAAGGCTTCGGAACGCTGAGCAACGAACCTAAGGACCGCGTGCTCGCCCTGCTGGAAGACCTGCATTCCGTCTACGGACGCCGCGTAGGCCTGATAAGTCATATCGAGGAACTGCGTTCGCGCATCCCTGTGCAGATTCAGGTCAGCCCCGACGCCGCCCGCGGCTCCTCGAAGGTTGAGATTAAGGTTGTAGCGGAAGTGTGAAGACGAAGCGGGCGCCGCGGCTGTAGCCGCGGTCTACGCGGATATCGCCGCCCAGGAGCGCCGTGATACGCCGGACGATGTAGAGGCCCAGGCCGACGCCCGAGCTGGAGGGATCCAGCTTGCGGAAGCGTTCGAAAATCGCTTCCTCCTTGCCCTCGGGGATGCCGATGCCGGTGTCCGTTACGATGAAATTAATGCGGTTGTGCTCAGCCTCGGCCTGGAAGGAGAGCGTGATGCTGCCCTTTGAGGTGAATTTGTCCGCATTCGCCAGCAGGTTGGTGATTACCTGGACGGCGCGGTGCTCGTCAGTGCGGATGATTACGTCCGGATTGTTCTCCGGATTGAAGATTACCTTGACGTCGGGGTTGGAGGATTTGCCGCTCTCGAACACTGTGTTCAGAGCCATGTTGCACATGTTGATTACCCCGACGGACTTTTTCTCGAGGTAGAGGTCGCCCTTGTCGATTTCGGCGCTGTCCAGCACGTCCTTCACCAACGTGAGAATAAGTTTGCTGTTGAATTCGATATTGCGGGCGAAGCGGTCCAGGTATCTGGCCTTGTCCGGGGGAATGCAGTCTACGATCAGACGCGTGTATTCCATTATTGCGTTCAGCGGTGCCGAGACCTCATGACTCATGGTGTTGACGAACTCGGTCTTCATCTGGGCGGCGCGGGCGGCGTCGTCGCGGGCTACGGTAAGCTCCTGTTTGGCGTGGCGGAGATTGTCGCGTTCCTGACGGATGCGGCGGTTGGCGCTTTCGAGTTCGGAAGTCAGCTTCCGCGACTTGCGCAGCTGCCACAGGGACAGGATAAGGAAGAGCGCCAGCAGCACGATTACTATGGCTCCGGAAATCAGAGTGCGCCGCCGCGAGCTTTCGGCGCTGAGGCGCTGGCTCACCTCGAGCTCGTTCTTCTGAAGCGTGAGGCGGTTGATGTCCGTGAAAAGATTGTACTCGTTGAGGCTCTGGAGTGTCTTGTCCTGCAGTCGGTCCATGAGCAGTTCGTTCAGGTCTCGCCGTGCCTGAAGCTCTACAGCGGTATTGCCTGTCCGCGAGGCCGCCTCGGCCAGGGCCGTCAGCAGTTGCTGTCGGTACATGGCGTTGCGCGGATTGCCGAGGCAGCGCTGCAGCAGAGGCAGGGCCTCGGCATAGCGTCCCTTGGCCATAAGGTAGAATGAGCGGGCGCGCGGATTGCTTCCGGCGTCGGAGGCCACCCAGCTGTTGCGGTCGATGATTGACTGCAGGCTGTCGTAGTAGGCTTCCAGCTCGGAGTCGGACAGACACTCATAGGCACCGAGCAGCTGGCGGTAGATATTGTAGCGGTGCGACTCCAGATTGCGGTATATGCGCCCTTTGCGATGGTAGCTGGCCCGCATACTGTCGATGGTGGCCAGCAGCGTGCGGTTTACTTGCAGCATACGGGGCATGTCGCCGGTAATGGCGTAGGTCAGAGCCGCGCGGGTATGGAAGAAATTGGAAACAGCCCCCTTCGGGCCGTTGAACTGGTGGACCATCGAGTCCAGCTGCGTCATATAGCGTGCCAGGGGTTCCCCGCGGGTCACTTTCTCCATGCATACGCATACGCCGTAGAGCTGGAGTATGCGGCCGGAAAGGCTCTCGTCGGGTTCGTTGGCGAAGAGGTCGATTCGGCGCGAGAGTTCGTCGCGTATGGCGCCGGGCTGGGTGATTGAGTCCAGACGGTTGCGCAGGGCCAGAAGGTCTACGAACAGACGCGTTTCGGTAAGTTCCTCGCTCGGCCGGAATTCGTTCAGCTCGGAGCGGATTTCCTGAAGGCGCACATGGTCCCTGAAACTGAGGTTCGCCTGATGGCGGAGTACGTCCAGGACGGAGGACTCGTCGCCGGCATGGCGCGCCAGGACAAGAAGCGTGTCGGCCAGACGGGAGCGCGAATCGGCAACCGAAAGGTCGAAGAGGTTGTAGTACACGCGGAGGCTGTCGGCGGCGGTGCGTGCCTGCGGCAGCCTGGAGCGTTCTATGGCCGAGTAGGCCGCTCGTTGCGGAGAACCGTAGTCCAGATTAGCCCGGCAGGGCAGTCCTGCGAGCATCAGCGCCGCCACGAGCAAGGCGGCGAGCAGAGTATGGCGGGAAGTCTGGGGAGACTGGGGCATAATGTGCATGGTAAGATAAAAGTAAGCCTCGACGGCCTTCGGAAGGCGTTTCGGGGAAAGCAAAGTTAGCAAATAGTTGCGATAAGAGCAAAAAAAAGTCCTGTGCCATTTCAACAACGGGGACCAGGACCTAAGCCAATAGGCATAATTAAGTGATTCAAGTTAAGTTGCTTTACAGAAATTGCTTACTGAAAAGTGTAGAGATTATATCATACTTACTTACGTTTCTGAACACCTGCTACACTAAAGGGTTGCCGACTGTCGTCGCGACGTTGGCCCTGTGTATGCCTTTCGCTTAGATCTGTTTGTTGAAGTGTAAATAATAGGGTCTAAGGTCAAGCATAAGGTGCTTGTAAACGCACTGCAAAATTAATGAGCATTCGGCTGATATGCAAATATTTTTACCAATATTTGTGCGAAAATGCCGGAATGTAGCATTTATTAACTATTGTATACTTATTTTTGCGTGGATTTTCACTCTATGGCTCCCATCGCCGTCAGGCGCGAGGCTATGTCGCAGAGTATGTCCGGAGCCAGGGCGGCCGTTATTTTCCTGCCCTGGAATTCGGCGTTCGGGTCGGTCCAGTCCGCGAGGGAGGCGAAAGGAGCGCGCACGTCTTCCGGCAGCAGCTCCTCGCCGCCGAGCTCACGGTAGCTGGCGTAGACCAGCGGTCCGAGTTCGGCGTCTATGGCTTCGAAATGTCCGGAGGCGAAGCTGTCGCCATTTATTGCGGCCATCTGCTGCGCCACGGCGCCGTTGACGGCAAGACCCAGAAGCGTCATCAGGTAGGGCACGGCGCACTGCCGCGGACTGAAACGGCAACGGAAAGCCGTGACCAGTGCCATTACACCCGTTGCGAAGGCGTCCGTGAACTGGCCGGCCTTGGCCAGGTCGTCGATATGAGTGGCCACGGTTTCGAGAAACTCGCCGGCCTCGGCCTGACCGTGCATGAAGCGCTCGCTGATGGCGGCCACGCGGCCGCCGCTCTCGATCAGGCACTCCTGGATTATGTCGTGGCGGCTTTTCTCGCCGCCGGCTTCCTGCGCGGCCATGTTATTCGACTTCGTGGAGGTCATGGCCCATGCGGATTTTCTTGGTGTGCATGTAGCGCAGGTTGTAGGGGTTGGGTTTAACCTCGATAGGCACGTTCTCGACGATTTCCAGGCCGTAGCCCTCGAGGCCGATGCGCTTGACCGGATTGTTGGTCATAAGTCGCATCTTGCGGATACCAAGCATGTTGAGAATCTGGGCGCCCACGCCGTAGTCGCGCTCGTCCGCGTTGTGGCCCAGGTGTATGTTGGCCTCGACGGTGTCCAGACCCTCCTCCTGGAGCTTGTAGGCGCGGATTTTATCCATCAGGCCTATGCCGCGGCCTTCCTGGCTGAGGTAGATTACGGCGCCGCGACCCTCGGCCTCGATCATCTGCATGGCCTTGTGGAGCTGTTCGCCGCAGTCGCAGCGCCTGGAGGCGAAGATGTCGCCGGTGGCGCAGGACGAGTGGACGCGAACGAGCACGGGCTCGGGCGTGGTTACGTCGCCCTTGATAATGGCGATGTGCTCCAGGCCGTTGTTCTTCTGGCGGAAGGGGATGAGGCGGAAATGGCCGTACTCGGTAGGCATGTCGACCTCGACGCCCATCTCTACGAGCTGCTCCGAGGCCAGGCGGTAGGCTATGAGGTCGCGGATGCTGATAATCCTGAGGCCCCACTCCTCGGCGCGGCGGCGCAGTTCGGGCAGGCGCGCCATGCTGCCGTCGTCGCTCATTATTTCCATGAGCGCGGCCGCCGGCTGCAGACCGGCCAGGCGGGCAAGGTCCACGGCGGCCTCCGTATGGCCGCAGCGGCGCAGCACGCCGGCGTCCTGCGCGTAGAGGGGATTGATGTGGCCCGGGCGCCCGAAAGTCTCCGGGGTGCTGTTCGGGTCCGCCAGGG
>USGZ01000152.1 GCA_900554265.1 uncultured Porphyromonadaceae bacterium | reverse complement strand
CAGCATGCTGGTGTTGTTCTCTACCTGGTGCGGCAGTTCCAGTTCACGGCAGCGGCTGATTGTAAGCGGCACGCAGAGCACGCCGCGGGCGTTCTTGAGCATGAAGTTCACCTGCTCGGGTGTTATTTTCTCGGCGGCGACAATGAGGTCGCCTTCGTTTTCGCGGTCCTCGTCGTCGACGACTATCACCATTTTGCCCTGGCGAAAGTCTTCGATGGCTTCTTCGATGGAATTGAGGCGGATGGGTTCTTCTTCCATAGTCGTGTTATTGCTCGCGGGCGTGCGATTCGACGCGCGCGGAGAGGTTTTCGGTATTGGCTACGATGCCGGCGAGTCTGCGGCGCGTAACGCGGAAGGGATATTTGTTGAGCATCGCCACGGTTATGCGGTCGTGGCTGTCGGAGAGATATTCTACGATTTCGTTCATCATCGGCTGCAGCTGCGGGTCCGGACCGCGGGCAAGCAGGCGCCGCAACGGCGGCAGTTTCTGTAGCCGCGCGTTCTCGGAGGCGGCCAGGGCGTGGAAGGCTTCGAGGCGCCGCAGGGCCTCCTCGGGGTCGATTTCGTTCATGATTACCTCCTTGACGCTCAGGCTGCGCCCGGGCTCGCGGCCCGTAAGGCGCTGGAAGAATGCCTTGTATGCGTCGATGTTGAACACAGCCGAGTCCCCAACGGCCTTGTAGGTGAAGAAAACGCCCATCGGCAGCAGCACGAAGGAACTCAGCCAGATGCCTACCCATACCTCGGTCTTGCCGTCGCGGGCCATCTTGTAGCCGGCGTTGTCGATGATGAAGTAGAAAATAAACAGCAGCACGCTGATTACCAGAGGCGTACCGAGGCCGCCCTTCTTGATGATGGCGCCAAGGGGCGCGCCGATGAAGAAAAAGATTATGCAGGCGAAGGAGAGGGTGAATTTCTTCTGCATCTCGATGTCGTGGCGGCGCATGAGCTTGGCCTGCTCGGCAAGGAACTGAGAGCGGAACACGTACTCCTGCTTCTGACGCCTGGCCTTGGCCAGGGCCTGCTGCAGGTAGCTCTTGGCGAAGCGCGGACCCGGGGCCTGGAAGAGGGAGTCGACGTCAAGATACTCAGTCGGGTGAACCTGCTGACGCGGCACGTCGATTACCTGGCCGTTCTCGTAGCGGTGGGTTACGGGGCGCACCCCGAAGTAAGGTACCGCGAGGATTTCCTCGGCGTAGACATTGCCGATGGAGTCCACGCGACGGCCTATCGAGTCGATCGAATGGCGCAGCTCGCTGACATTCTGCCCGATATACTGGCTGCGCAGACCGCTTTCGTCTACGCGGTTGAAATTGGCGTCGAAGGGGAAGTAGACCTGCTTGTCAGCGAAGCTCTCGCGGCGGAAGGGCATGTAGCGCGAGCTGGAGGAACCCATAGAGTTGTCGCGCACGTTCTCGAACAGCTCGCCGTCGTAGAGATGGAGGAACAGGCGCGTGCGGTCTTCGGTGAAGTTGAAGCGGCCGGAGTCCGCCAGGATTACCCGCGAGTTTTCCTGCCCGCGGCTGAAATCGTAGATGAGCATCCCGTAGAGCATGCCCGTCTCCTGGTCCTTGCTGTCTACGTAAAGCTGCATGTTGGGTATCTGACCGTAGAAGGAGCGTTCGGGAATCTCGACCTCCGGCGACTTCTGGCGCACGGAGAACAGCAGCGTCCACATCTTCGTCTGCGCAACCGGAAGCACGTTGTTCTGGAAGAAAAAGGCGCCGACGGCCACGAAGCCCATGAAAATCATCAGCGGGCGCATGATGCGGAACAGCGAGATGCCCGAGGCCTTCATGGCCGTGAGCTCGAAGTTCTCGCCCAGGTTGCCGAAGACCATCAGCGACGCCAGCAGCACGGCCAGCGGAAGCGCCATCGGTACCATCGTCAGCGCGGCGTAGAAGAAAAGCTCGCCGATTATGTCGACGCTCAGGCCTTTGCCTACGAGGTCGTCGATGCTCTTCCAGAGGAACTGCATCATCACGATGAACAGGCAGATAAAGAACGTCATTGCCAGCAGCGGCAGAAAGCGCTGCAGCATGTAGCTGTATAGACGTTTCATTATTACCATCGCGAGGATTCCGTGAAATATCCCGCAAATTTACGAATTTTCCCGCACCCCGCCAAACTGGTTCAGAAGGGGTAGCCGATGGCCAGGTGGAAAGCCAGGGAGTTTCCGAAGGAGGTCATGTTGTAATAGCCGCGCCTGCCCGTGTCGTAGGGCGCGTGGATGCCGATGCCCAGGTCGCCGCGGATTACCAGCATGCTGATGTCGAAACGCAGGCCTACTCCCGTGCCCAGAGCCAGCTCCTCGAAAAATTTGCCGGCCTTGAGCTCGCCACCGGGGCGCATGGGGTCCTTCTTGAGCAGCCATACGTTGCCCGCGTCGACAAACAGGGCGCCGTGGAGCATCCCGTAGATCGGGAAGCGGTACTCGATGTTGGCCTCGAACTTGAAGGTACCTGTGCGGTCGAAGTAATCCTCGGGTGTGCCGGCGCGGGGCTTGTAGCTGCCCGGCCCCAGGGAGCGTACCGTGAAGGCGCGCACCGAGTTGGCGCCCCCGACGTAGAACTGCTCCGAGTAGGGCACCTGGCTGGAATTGCCGTAGGCGTGGGCGGCGCCGCAGGCCGCGCGCATGTAGAGCCATGAGTCCGTGCGCCCTACCCGGCGCCCCCATACTATCTGCGTCTGTCCCTTGACGAACTGCGAGAAGGGCGTGCCGAAGAGCTTTTTCTCGCCGTCCTTGCCGCAGGCGCGGTAGATGGCCCAGAACACATTGCCGGCCTCCTGCGCCGTGAACTGCCAGTTGAAGGTATTGTCCGCGTCGAACTGCCGGTCGTAGACGTAGGTGTAGCTCATCTGCGGTATGAAGGTATTCCGGAAGCTCTGCGCAACGGCCGGATTGGCCGTCATGACCGAGTCGAAGTCCTCGGTGGTGTGCAGCATGTTGGTGTAAGTGAGCTTGAAGAGCGTAAGGGTGTTCTGCACGTAGCGCCGCAGACGCCAGTCGTAGTTGATGGAGGCGTTGAACTGCGCCATCTTGAAGTAATGCGGGCGGTTGAGCAGGTCCGCGTTGACGTTGAAGCGCGTCCAGTTCAGGTTGTAGCGGCTGCGGGGTATGAACTTGGGCACCAGGAGTTTCGGAAAGGCCAGCGAGGCGCTGATGCCGGCCTCGTAGGAATTGAAGATGCTGCGGCGGTCGTGGCCCGTCTGCCATTCGTAGCTGCCGGTGAGTTTTACGGAGAGTTGCTCGCCGCCGCCGAACACGTTCTTGTTGGTCACGCCGAAGCTCAGGCCCGGGCCTATGTAGGAATTGCTCTTTGACGAGGCGTTGACCTCCAGCGAGGTTTCCAGCGGCTGGTCCAGGGTCGCCGTGACGGCCACGTCCAGGATGCGGCTGCGGCGCCCCGCGGTGGTGTCCGGAGTGACGTCGATGTTGACTGAGCTGAAGATTCCCAGGCGCGTGAGGTAGGTCTGCGTGCGGTCCATGTTGCGCACCGAGAAGGTGCGTCCGGGCCGGAAAACGACGTTCTCGTTCACCAGCGAGGACTTGAAGCGCGAGGGCCGCATCTGGATAAGGGTGGCGCGGTCGAGGCTTATGGTGTCCGGCACGCCGCCGCCCTGGTGGCGGTTGAGGTAGAAGGTAACCTTGCCGGTGCGGTAAGGCTGAAGGGCGAAGTCCGGGATGTTCGAGCCGATGATCATTTTCATGGCCAGCTTCCCGCGCTGCTGCATGCTGTCGGCCAGATACTCGATGAAATCGGGCCGGAAAAAATAGTAGCCGCGGTTGCGCAGGCTGTTGGTGATGCGCGTGCGCGCCGCCGAGAGACTGTCGGTGCAGTAGCGGGGGTTGCGGGCGCTAAGGTAGGTGTCGCGCCGGGCCAGCGAGTCGATCAGATGCGTCAGGCGGGTGCTGTCCGGCAGCAGAATCATCGTGTCGATGGGAAACTCGGGCCCGTGATTGACGGTGTAGATTACCTTGGCCTTGCGGCGGTTCTTGCGTCCGTACTGGAGCTCGTAGGTGGCCGTGCCGCGAAGGTAGCCGTTGTTGTCGAGAATCTGTTCCATCATGCGCGTGCGCACCTCGGGCCGCACGTCGCCGACGAGTACCGGTTCCTCGGCCAGCTTCTCGTAGAGCCAGTGCCTGAAGCCGCCGCCGTTCTCGTCCAGGTGGTTGTATGCCCAGAGGCCGTAGGGTATCGGCGAGCGCACGCCCAGGAAGGAAATGTAGTTGTTGGGCCGCACGAAGGCCGCCGTCGAGAGCGCCGAGGCAAGCTCGCGCGGCATGGCGGTGCTGTCCTTCTCGATGTTGAGCTTCATGCCCGTGTAGAGCAGCTCGTCCGGCGGAATGCGGCTGGTGGTCGAGCAGGCGGCCGCAAGGAGCGCCAGCAGGGCGACAAGGAGGGTATGTCGGAACTTCGGTGTCATTCTTTTTCGTTATTTGCCTCGGAAACGGCGGCTGACGGCGGCTCAAGGCGTGAGTTCTCGCGCTCGTTGCGGCGCCGTACCTGGCCGGGGGTGAGGAACATGTCGCCCAGGCGGCTGATTTTGCGCCGGTACACGAAGCCCACGCCCGTCTGGGTTATTTCGCCTTCGAGAATGCTCTCGTAGCCGGTATGGCGGAACAGGCGGATGTACATGCTCCGCGTCTTGTTGAGGTAATACTCGAAGGAGATGTCGTTTATCAGATTCTGCGAGAAATTCTCGTCCGAATTGGCGTCGGTGCTGTAGTTGCCGCCGACAACGATTTTGAAGCGGTCGTTGAACAGACTCTTCGATACCTGGTAGGAGTAGCTGGTGGTCTGCGAGGTAGAGCCGTCGACGGTGCGGTCGTACTGGTCGATGCCGAAGCTTACGTCGACGCCCTTGATGTTGTTCGCCGCCCAGTTGTTGAGCTGGCCTGCCAGGAAGCCGTAGAGCGGATTGCTCAGCGAGGAGTTGCCTTTGCTGGTGCC
>USGZ01000151.1 GCA_900554265.1 uncultured Porphyromonadaceae bacterium | reverse complement strand
AAATAACCTGCGCCACATCGACGTGGAATTCCCCCTCGGCACATTCACAGTGGTCACCGGCGTGTCCGGCAGCGGCAAGTCGAGCCTCATCAACGGCACTCTCCAGCCCATCCTCAGCCAGCATTTCTACTCCAGCCTCCAGGACCCCCTGCCCTACCAGGCCGTAGAGGGCATAGGCAATATCGACAAGGTGGTGACCGTCGACCAGAGTCCGCTGGGCCGCACGCCGCGCTCCAATCCGGCGACATACACAGGCGTGTTCACGGACATCCGCAACCTCTTCGTCAACCTCCCGGAAGCAAAAATCCGCGGCTACAAGCCCGGGCGTTTCAGCTTCAATGTTGCCGGCGGCCGCTGCGAGGCCTGCGCCGGCAACGGCTACAAGACCATCGAGATGAATTTCATGCCGGACGTGCTCGTGCCCTGCGAGGAATGCAACGGCAAGCGCTACAACCGCGAAACCCTCGAGGTGCGCTTCAAGGGAAAGAGCATTGCCGACGTGCTGGACATGACCATCAACCAGGCCGTGGAGTTCTTCAGCGGCATCCCCGCCATCCTCAAGAAAATCAAGGTGCTCCAGGACATCGGCCTGGGCTACATCAAGCTGGGTCAGCCCTCCTCGACCCTCTCCGGCGGCGAGAACCAGCGCGTCAAGCTGGCCACGGAACTGGCGAAGAAGGACACCGGCAAGACCCTATTCATCCTCGACGAGCCCACCACCGGCCTCCACTTCGACGATATCCGCACGCTGATGGGCATCCTCAACAAGCTCGTCGACAAGGGCAATACGGTGCTGGTTATCGAGCATAACCTCGACGTGGTGCGCTGCGCCGACTACCTGATCGACATGGGCCCCGAGGGTGGCGCCGGCGGCGGACGCATAATCGCCGAAGGTACGCCGGAGCAGGTGGCCGCCACGGATTCCCCGACGGCACCTTTCCTCATCGCCGAGGGCATCGTTCCGGCATCATAGACAGGAAAATTTCCAACCAAATATCACATCATGAAGAAATTACTAACAGCGAGTGCATTAGCCATGACTCTGATTGCCAGTTCCTGCTCCAAGCAGGCCAGCGCCCCCGCGCCCGACGATTTCGACTACGTGGTCGACCATTTCGCCGACATCGAAGTGCTCCGCTACCAGGTGCCCGACTTCGGGAACCTGAGCCTGAACCAGAAGAAACTGGTCTACTTCCTCACCGAAGCCGCCCTCTGGGGCCGCGACATAATGTGGGACCAGAACAACTACCATAACCTGGCCCTGCGCGACCTTCTGGAGGCCGTCTACACCAACTACGGCGGCGACCGCGAATCAGATGATTTCAAGGCCTTCGAGCTCTACCTCAAGCAGGTATGGTTCGGCAACGGCATCCATCACCACTACAGCATGGACAAGTTCACGCCCGCTTTCAGCCGCGCCTTCCTCGAGGAGCAGATAGCAGCGCTGCCGGACAGCGCCGTGCCCGCATCGTCGGCCGAGCTGGTAGAGCTGATATTCAACCCCGAAATCGCCGCCAAGCGCGTAAACCAGGTTGCGGGCCAGGACCTCATCGCCACCAGCGCCAACAACCTCTACGGCCCCGGCCTGACCCAGGCCGAAGTCGAGGAATACTACAACGCCCTGAAGACGCCCAACGACTCCACCCCCGTATCCTACGGTCTGAACACCCGCGTGGTGAAGGAGAACGGCCGCATCGTCGAGCAGCCCTATAAACTCGGCGGACTCTACACCGAAGCCATCGCCCACATCGTCGAGAACCTCGACAGCGCCGCAGTCTACGCCGAGAACGACGCCCAGCGTGCCATCATCAACTCGCTCATCGAGTTCTACACCACCGGCGACCTGGCCACCTTCGACCGCTACAGCATCGAATGGGCCGAGGACACCGTTTCGCAGGTAGACTTCATCAACGGCTTCATCGAGAGCTACGGCGACCCCCTGGGCATGACAGGCGCATGGGAGAGCATCGTCAACTTTAAGAACAACGACGCCAGCGAGCGCACCGAAATCATCTCGGGCAACGCGCAGTGGTTCGAGGACAACTCGCCCGTCGACCCCCGCTTCCGCAAGGAGCGCGTTCAGGGCGTCAGCGCCAAGGTAATTACCGCCGCCATCCTCGCCGGCGACTCCTATCCCGCCACGCCCATCGGCATCAACCTGCCCAACGCCAACTGGATACGCGCCGCCCACGGCTCCAAGAGCGTGACCCTGGAGAATATCACCCAGGCCTACGACGCCGCCAGCCGCAGCGACGGCTCGCGCGAGGAATTCGTGCCCGACCAGGACATGCGCGACCTGATGGCCCGCTACCTCTTCATCACCGATAACCTCCACACCGACCTCCACGAGTGCCTCGGCCATGCCTCCGGGCGCCTGCTGCCCGGCGTAGACCCCGACGCCCTCAAGGAGCACGGCTCCACCATCGAGGAAGCCCGCGCCGACCTCTTCGCCCTATACTACCTGGGCGACAACAAGCTCATCGAACTCGGACTTCTCGACAATCCGGACGCCTACAAGTCCCAGTACTACAGCTATATGCTCAACGGCCTTATGACACAGCTGCGCCGCATCGAGCCCGGCAAGGACATCGAGGAAGCCCATATGCGCAACCGCAAGCTGATAGCCGAATGGGTCTACGAGAAAGGACGCGAGGACAACGTCGTGGAAATGTATAAGGACAATGGCAAGACCTACCTGCGCATCAACGACTACGAACGTCTGCGCGAACTCTTCGGCGAACTCCTCGCTGAAATCCAGCGCGTACGCTCCGAAGGCGACTATGCCGCCGCCTGCGAGCTGGTAGAGAACTACGCCGTCAAGGTCGACCCCGAGCTCCACGCCGAAATCCTCAGCCGCTACGAGCCGCTACACATCGCTCCGTACCGCGGCTTCGTCAACCCGCTCTATACGGCAGTGCGCGATGCCGCCGGCAACATCACCGACGTGACTATCTCCTACCCGGAGAACTACGTGGAGCAGATGCTGCGCTACTCGCGGGACTACAGCGCCCTGCCACGACACTGATACGGTAATTGCGGTAATTGTCAATAGATTAAGAAAAAAGTTGCGCAAAGTTTTTGCCGAATGGGAAATTTTGCGTAACTTTGCGCCCGATAACGCCCGGAAGGGCCAATACTAACAATAAAAATTTTCTGAGAATGCACTTGAATTCTGAAGAAAAAGTACAGATCTTCGAGAAGTACGGTAAGAGCAAGACTGACACTGGCTCGCCTGAAGCACAGATTGCATTATTCTCCGTCCGTATCGCTCATTTGACTGAACACCTCAAGTCAAATCACAAGGATCATACTACAGAACGCGCTCTGAAAATGCTGGTAGGCAAGCGTCGTCGTCTTCTCGACTACCTGATGCGCAAAGACATCAACCGCTACCGCGCCATCATCGCCCAGAAAGAGCTCGGCATCCGCAAATAAGCCGACCTCAGCAGCGCAAACAAAGCCTCAAGGCAGGAAGCCCCGCATCCGGAGCTTCCTGCTTTCGTTTTACACCAATATAAATAGAATCCGGGGCCGCTTCCTTTAGAATGGGATGCGGCCCCGGATGTTTATCTGCTATTACTGCGCCTGAGCGGGTTCGGCCTGACGGGGAACCGAGTTATTCACGCGCTGGGCGCGATTGTCGCGGCGGGCGGCGTGGCAGTTGCCATGCTGGCGGCTGCCGTCGCGGTTACCCATACGTGCGCCCTGCGAGGGACCGGCGTTTACGAAGGCGTTCTCCAGGAAAGCTACGTACTGCTCGGGGGTGAGGATTGCCTTGATGCGGGCAAGCTTGTCGCGCTTGGCCTGCTGGCGGTCGGCGGCGGCAGCCTGACGGCTTGCACGGGCATTCTCGCGCTGGGCCTGGGCCTGCTGTCGGCATTCGGTCTGGAGAGCCTGGATCTGAGTCTGCTGCTCGGCGGTAAGGTCGAGTCCCTGGAACATGTCCATGCAGTTATTGCGGGGTCCGCATGCGGTCTGAGCACAGGCGGTATTCTCGGTGCAGGGGGTTGCGGCGCAGTTTGTATTCTGGCGGTCGGCGCGCTGGGCTACCATAGAGGCGGCGCCCATAAGTACAAGCGCACTTGCAAGAAAGAACTTTTTCATCGTTTTACGTTTTGCTTTTATTATTACTTGATCCGTATCGTTTTTCAACGTGTTTCGATAATAAGACTTCAGATAAGAACAAAAGTTTAACGTAAGCTGACGATTTAAAATCCGCTAACATTTAGCGAGGAAAATTAAGAGACCGCTGCGCGGCCTCTTAGCTTGCCGGAATTCTAACTTTATATAAACTATATAAGTTATATAAATTCTACCCGCCGATACTATTTCATTCCCTCAGCTATCTTACGGCCTCGAGGAATTCGGCGCGGAGGGCGGGGTCGGAGGCGAAGACGCCATTGTACTCGGTGGTGACAGTGGCGGCGTGCTGCTTCTCGACACCGCGCATCTTCATGCACATATGCTCGCCGCGGCAGAGAACGATTACGCCGCGTGCGTCAAGCTCGCGCCGGAGGGTGTCGGCGAGCTGGATGGTGAAGCGTTCCTGGACCTGGAGGCGGCGTGCGAATACGTCGACCATGCGGGCTATCTTGCTGAGGCCCACGATTTTCTCGCCTGGCATATAGCCGATGCTCACGGTGCCGAAGAAAGGCAGGATATGGTGCTCGCACATGGAGTAGAACTCGATGTCGCGCACGATGACCATTCCGGAGCCTTCGGCGCGGAACTGCGCGGCGCGCAGAATCTCGCCGGCGTCCTGACGGTAGCCCGAGGTGGCGTACCACAGCGCCTTGGCGGCGCGTACCGGAGTTTTGAGCAGGCCCTCGCGGGCGGAATCTTCGCCGAGTTCGCGGATTATTGCCTCGATGTGCGCGGCGATGCGCTCTATCTTTTCGTTTTCGGAAGTCAGGTCCATCTTATTCAGTAACAGTAATCTTTTCCTGGACTATGCGCATATAAGCGGCCATCGAGGGAAAAGTTGATTTTATCTCCGCCAGGGCGCTTTCGGCCTCGCCCCGGCGACGGAAG
>USGZ01000150.1 GCA_900554265.1 uncultured Porphyromonadaceae bacterium | reverse complement strand
CCTTGCCGCCGTGTCCGACCGGGCGCAGCTCGTCGCCGTCCACGACGGCGCACGCCCGCTTGTGACCGACGAAGTGATTTGCCGCGCTGTTTCCAAGGCAAAAAAGTTCGGTGCAGCAGCGCCCGCTGTGCGCGTCAAGGACACCATCAAGGTCTCGACCGACGGTGCGGTCGACGCCACGCCGGACCGCAGCACGCTCTACGCCGCCCAGACCCCTCAGGCGTTCCGCAGGGAGCTTTACGTCTCCTGCATGGAAAAGCTGGGAAGCCGCGCCGAGGAACTCACCGACGACAGCGCCCTGCTTGCCGGCGCCGTTCTCGGTGCCGCAGCTTCGAGCCGCGGAGGAGGAGGCGGCTTCGGTGGCGGAGGTTTCGGAGGAGGCGGCTTCGGTGGAGGCTCCACCGGCGGCGGAGGATCTACTGTCGGATGGTAATGACTGATTAATGTAATCCTACAAGTACGACTGATGATTTACTCCTGCTCCGTTTTCTCGGCCCTTATGCGGGCCCGGATTCGCAGGCAGGCGAAGATTGCGGCTGCCAGGGTCAGCACTCCGAGTACAACGAGGCTCCAGTAGGCATCCACAAAACTCAGCATGAAGCCAGCCAGCGCAACTGCTATGCAGCAGCATAGCGACCTGGCGACTCCGGCCTGATAGCGGAAACCATAGCGCCGGCGGCAGACGGCTATCCAGACGCTGATTTCGATAAGCGTCCTCAGCACCAGGCTCATGCCGAGACCGACAAGCGACATCCAGTAGAACATCGCCGCGCTGGCTCCCAGCCAGAGAACATTGGCAAAAACTATTTCAAGCCAGAAATACACCTTCTTGTCGCCCTTGGCCAGGTAGATATAAGCCAGCGGGAAGGTCACGCCCTGGAGCAACACACCGAGCGCCAGCCACTTGAGCAGCGGAATAGCCGGCAGGAAACTCTCCGTGAGCAGGATTCTGATTACAAGCGGAGCCGTAAGGAAAAGCAGCAGAATCAAAGGCGTCATGATGAGCATTACGATTTCCGCCTGACGGTTGACCATGGCGTTCATCTGCACGCGGTCGCGGACAAGGGCCGACAGGCGCGGGAAGTAGTCCATGGCAAGTGCGGTGAACACTACCCCGACATACTGGTTGGTGATGGAATTTGCAGCCTGATAGAGGCCGATGTCCTCAACCGAACCGAGATAGCGCACGATGGCATTTATCAGATAGCCCGTCAGCGTGCTGGCAAGCGTACCGGACATGAGCACCAGTCCGAAAGAGATGATTCTCCTGAGCAACGGAGCATAGGTCTGCAGTTTCAGATTGCCGGTTTTGAATCTGCACGCACGACGGTAGGAGATATAATAGAACAGAAAGGTCGTGGCGGAAAGGATGAGAATTGCCGGCACGATGCCCGCGTTTCCGAATGCCCAGTAGAGAGGCACGCCGGTGAGGAGACCGGCAAGGCTGCCGACGAGAGTGGCCTTCGAGAAGCGACGCACCTCGCCCATGCCCTGCAGAATTGCGAGATAGCCCGCGCTGCCTACGGAAAGGGCCACGCTGGCCGACAGGATAGCGAAACTCGCCGTATAGTCGCTGTTGCCGAAGGTCCAGCGGCTCAGCAGAGGCGCCAGTGCCGCACATACCGCACAGCCCAGGATGGCCGTGACCCAGATCAGCCAGGTTACGGCGGTCATTATCTTGCGGAGAGCCTCCGGATTGTCCTTTGAGGAGGCTATTTCCTTCATCGCCGCCGTATTGACGCCGAGGCTGGCGAACTGCTGTACCGACGACGTAGCCGAAACGAGAAGGGAGGAAATACCCATGCCCTCCGGACCGAGAAACATGGCCACGAACTTCCCGCGCAGGATATTCACCAGAATAGTGAATACCTGAACCCCTCCGAAGGCACTGATTCGCCCCAGAATCGTCCGGTAGCTGTTTTCCTGTCTGGTATCCGTCATGAGCAACTCAGAATTCGTGGTAAATGAACGGAACGCCTCCGACTTCCGCGGCAAAGCGTGAAAAACCTGAATTATACATCTCTCCGGTACGCATGAGAGTAACCTTCGAGGCGTTCATTATAAGCAGCTGGTCGACGAAGGTCTTCATCCAGACGTCTGCGCCGGCTTTCTCGAGGTCCATGTGGCGCACATTTCCGGGCACAATATAAATGCGGGCGTCTGCCGGCGCGATATACTCCAGAAAGGTATCGCTGTCGGCGGTAATCAGGATCCGGCGCCCGGCGGGGACTTCAGCCATCAGGGTCTTCAGTTCTGCGGCAACACGACCGAGGAAACGGCTCCGCCGGTCGCCGCTCAGATAAATCCTCTTCCAGTCGCGGAAATCGCCGAGGAGCCCTACGAAACGGAATGCGAACACCACATAATCCTTTCCGAGCAAGGCGAGATGTCTGTCGACTTCGGCTTTGAGCGCCGGAGAGGGAACGAACAGCTCCTTGAAAAGCTCCCGGTAGCGTCCGCGACCGGAATCCTGGTTGGAATAGACATGTGTCTGCGGGAAGCGACTGTGCAGCGCGCTTCTCAGGTAAAAGGTGCTGACGCCATCACCAAGGTCCTGGATTATGACCGGGAACGAGTCCTCGCGGCAATAACTGATATCCTGACGCGCAATTCGCCAGTCCTGGCCGGCGGGCAGCAGATAGTCCTCCAGCCGGAACGGATGGGTCCAGCTGATATAAAACGGAATGCCCCGGCGCCGCGCTTCCTCGTAAACCGAAAGCAGCCCCCGGATGCGGTCCGTCAGACCGCCGTGGTATATGCGGCCGTCGTAAAAGCATATGACGCCTTCCTTAATACCGGTCATGTGTCGGCCGGTATAATACTTGCGGACCATCCGGCCGCCACGGCTCCGGAGGGGGTACTTCTTTCGGCGCAGGCGCATCGCTTCGGCCATCACGGCAAAGTATCCGCCAAGCCTGCGGAACTCAGCGACACACCGCCGCGCCACACGGCTGCCAAGATTCCCGATTGTCCGCATCAGCTCCATCAGTTCAGAATTTACCCAGCAGTGTCCTGCCTGCATCCACAACGGCCGCAGCGAACTGTACGGGAAAATGCTTAAGCAAAAAATAGTAACGCGGGCTCACTTGGCCTCGAATGCGGTGCCAGTCCATCAATTCCGCTCCCTCCGCTATGCGACGGCGCACCTCATTCTTCTCCCGGGCAGAATAGGAATAGGTGTTCAGTAAAAAACCGGCCCTGAAAAAGCCGTGAAATATCTGACGCCGGGCCATAAGGCACTCGGACGAATCCTCGCCGTACTCACGGACAATAAGTTCCAGCAGATCTTTGTCGTTAATGAGAAAATCGAACAGCTTGAACGATATCCGCTTTGTTATGGAATCGGGATTATCGCGATAAAGGTAGGGAACCGGCGAAAAAGCCACGCGCCGCGCATGAAGCAGCAGATGGCGGGTCAGCAGTTCGTCGGATTGGGAATGGATTACATCCGGGACGTACTTTTCAAAGGCCTCCAGGTAGACCGAACGCCGTATCAGACCACCGTTGCACCCAATGCGCCATGTCTCCAGGGTATATTTCACACACTCGCGGCCCTCAAAAGCCTTCCCGTAAAAGGACTCGTCAGTCGGAGCTATGTGCCTGCCGGTCGCAAAATCGCACATCGTCGGGTAAACTATATCCGCTCCCGTACGCCCGATATCGGCCAGCAGTCTTTCAAGATAATCCCGGGGAACGGCATCATCCGCGTCCAGAGGAGCTATGAACTCTCCGCTTGCCATCATGATCGCCTGGCGTCGCGGGACATAGGCGCCTCCGGAACATTTTCGGGACTTGACCAAACGTATGCGCGAATCTTTCAGGAATGGCGTCAGAACTTCGGCTGTGCCGTCGATACTGCCGTCGTCAATAATGATAAGCTCATGGAACGGTACTGTCTGGGCCAGTACGGATTCCACTGCCTCGACAATGTATTTTTCGACATTGTAGGCCGGCATGACGAACGATACCCGAGGATGATTCATAGTTATCTCAGCCATTGGCGCGGGTCGAGTTTTTGTTTTTCGTGGCGGACTTCGAAGTGCAGACGCGTGCCGTGGTCATCGCCGGGTATGGTATATATGGTGCCGAGCGGCTGGCCGGCACGTACGGTGTCGCCCTTGCGGACGTCGAGGTCCTGCAGTCCGGCATAGACGGTAAGATACTCGCCGTGGCGTACGAGGACAACGTTCTGGAAGCCGTCCATGACTATGACCATAGTCACGGTGCCGTCGAACACGGCGCGGGCCTTGGCTCCTGCCGCGGCTTCGATATCGATACCGTTGTTCTGCACCTCGACGCGAGAGAATTCGGTATGCGTCCTACGGCCGAAGTTGCTGACTATCGAGGCATTCCCGGTTACGGGCATCTGCAGTCTGCCTTTCTGAGCCTCGAAGCCGGCGGTAAGATCGGTAAGATTCGGTGCCGGCTGCTGGGCGCGGTCCGGGACAGGCGCCGGGGTCGGTTCGGGAGCAAGCTCGGGCTCAGGTTCGGGAGCGGACTGCTCCGACTGCTGCCGGGCGGCCTGCTCGCGGGCACGGCGTTCGGCTGCCTCACGTGCTTCGCGTTCGCGACGCTCGCGCTCAAGGCGCTCCTGTTCGCGCCGGGCGGCCTCCTCGGCCTCGATAGCCCGCGTCAGCTCGGCTTCGAGAGCCTCGCTGCGCGCCTGAAGGCGCTGCAGGACTGTATTCAGTTCTCGGGAATGGCTGCGCAAGGTGTTGACGGTCTGCTCCGAACGCGCCATGTCCTCCTCCAGGGCCGCTCGGGCACGGCCGAGCGCATCGCGGCTCACAGCCAGACGGCGGCGCGCGGAATCCAGACGCTCCGCCGAAACCTGCAACTGCTGTTTGTCGGCCCGAAGGCGACGCCCCTGACGCGCGTTCCAGTCGGCCAGGTCGCGGAGATAGCGCATGCGTCGCACGGCCTGGCTGAAACTCTCGGCGGAAAAGACAAAGGCCGCAGGTGATGCCGCCTGACGCTGCCGCCGGATAGCCCGCAGTGAATTGCGGTAGACTGAATCCAGACGCTCGACCTTTCGCGTCAGTCGCCCGACGCT
>USGZ01000149.1 GCA_900554265.1 uncultured Porphyromonadaceae bacterium | reverse complement strand
ACGAAAGGAGCGATGTAGTCCTCGATACCGTTCATGCGCGTCCACTTGAAGCGCAGGTGCAGCGGAATCTCGACCATGTGCATCATCACGTTCTCGTTGCCAAGACCCTGCGAGGCCCAGATTTCACGCGAACCGAGGTCGAACTTGGCGCCCTCCATGTTGTAGATCAGACCGAAGTCGATGCCGAAGCCGATGCCGGGGAACATCAGTTCGCCACCCATACCGGCCTGGAAGCCGTAGGTACGCCCGACGTCGACAAGCGCCTGCTTGGTCTTGAGATTGTTGAAATTGAAGCCCACGACCGGAGCGAAGCGGAACTGCGCCGCCGCAACTGCCGGAATGAGAATCAGCAGCAGCGCCAGCAGGCGCGGAAAGTGTATTTTGGAGTGCATACTGTGGATTTATCTTAATGAGAAGGCAAAATTAATCAAAATAGCCCGAACTCCCTGCCAAACAATGTTAAAATCCACCTCTTTTTCCGGGCAGCGCTCCGACCTGCCGGCTGAACCCGCACCATCCGGACTTGCCGTAAAGGCAACAATAATTTAATGTGAAAAAAGGAAAAAATTGGGAAATTTTTGCTAACTTTGCGGCGTCATAAGACCAATCCAAACCCACATTTTATTTGCAATGAGACGGTTATTCTCTTTGATTCTCGTGGTGCTACTGACGCAGGCCTATGCCTGGGCAGCCGGCGCCACCATCAGTTGTAAAGGTACCGTAGTCGACGAGACCGACGAACCTGTAATCGGCGCCAGCATCGTCGTGACCGGCGGCCAGCCCCTGGGCACGACCGACATGGACGGACGTTTCGACGTCCGCGTTCCTTCGGGCGCCCGCGAGCTGAGCATCAGCTACATCGGCTACAAAACGGTTACCGCCCCGGTACGCGAGGACATGGGCACCATCAAGCTCGAGCCCTCCAACGAGACCCTCAACGACATTGTAGTGACGCAGAGCCTCGCCCGCACCCGCCAGACGCCCGTAGCCGTCTCGCAGGTCAACAAGGCTGAAATCGACCTCAAGCTCGGCACTCAGGAGCTTCCCGAGGTGCTGAACCTTACGCCCGGCGTATGGGCTACCAAGGACGGCGGCGGCTTCGGCGACGCAAAGATCAACATGCGCGGCTTCCAGAGCGCCAACGTGGCCGTTCTGGTCAACGGTATTCCCGTCAACGACATGGAAGGCGGCTGGGTTTACTGGAGCAACTGGGCCGGCCTGGGCGACGTTGCCTCCAACATCCAGACCCAGCGCGGTCTGGGCGCAGCCGTGCTTTCGGCTCCCTCCATCGGCGGCACAATCAACATAACCACCCAGAGCCTCGACGCCGAGCGCGGAGGCAACGTGTTCTACGGCTTCGGTAACGACGGCACCAACCAGTTCGGCGCCAAGGTTTCCACCGGCCTGATGAAGAACGGCTGGGCCATCACCCTGCAGGGCTCCAAGAAGTGGGGCGACGGCTACGTACAGGGCACGCCCTACTATGCCTACAGCTACTTCCTGAACATCAGCAAGCGCATCAACGACCGCCATCAGCTGTCGCTGACTGCCTTCGGCGCTCCACAGCACCACGACAAGCGCGGCAACAAGGACGGCCTGAGCATCATCAACTATCAGAAGTACGCCAAGAACTGGATGGGCGAGGAGAGCCCCTACCGCTACAACGCCACCTTCGGCTACGACCGCCACGGCCAGGTACGCTCCTCCAACCGCAACACCTACCATAAGCCTCAGATTTCGCTCGCCCATATCTGGAAAATCGACGACAAGAGCTCTCTGTCGAGCACCGTCTACGTATCGCTCGCCAAGGGCGGCGGCTACAGCGGCCAGGGCCGCGGAACCTACAACGGCCAGTCGCTGAGCAACTCGTCGTGGTACGGCGCCACCAACGGCAAGCCCAACACTCTCTTCCGCTGCGACGACGGCACCTTCGACTATGCCGCCATTCAGGAGATGAACATGGCCAGCACCACCGGCTCCAACATGGTGATGAGCCAGAGCAACAACTCCCACAACTGGTACGGCCTGGTTTCGACCTACCAGAACCGCTTCTTCGACGGCAAGCTGAACTTCCTGGCCGGTGTCGACCTGCGTTACTACGTGGGCTACCACAACAATAAAATCATCGACCTCTACGACGGCGAATATTTCATGGACGACAGCTCCCGCAAGAACGTCCGCGCAGCCAACAACGCCGCCGCCGCCAATCCCGACTGGAAATACGAGAAGCTGGGCGTAGGCGACGTCGTCTACCGCGACTACGAGGGCCGCACCAACCAGGAGGGCGTCTACGCCCAGGGCGAGCTCTTCCTTCTCAACCGGCGCCTGAACCTGGTGCTCTCCGGCTCTCTGAGCAACACCGGCTACGAGCGTATCGACCACTTCTACTACGACGACGAGCACAGCCACTCGGGCGTCTACAACTTCCTCGGCGGCACGGCCAAGTTCGGCGCCAACTATAATTTCGACCGCCACAACAACGCCTTCTTCAACATCGGCTACATCAGCCGCGCTCCCTTCTTCGCCAACGGCGTATTCCTGCAGCAGGCAACCTCCAACGCCACCAACCCGGACCCCGTCAACGAAAAGGTATTCTCCGTCGAAGCCGGCTACAACTTCCGCAGCCGCTACTTCTCGGCTACCGTCAACGGCTACTATACCAAGTGGCTCGACAAGACCGCCGTACGCGGCGGCGTAATCGAGCAGGGCGAACATGCCGGCGACCGCTACGCCATGAACCTCACCGGCGTCAACGCACGCCACATGGGCATCGAGTTCAACTGCACCTACGTTCCGACCAGCTGGCTCGAAATCACCGGCATGCTCTCGATCGGCGATTACCAGTGGGACAGCAACGCCAAGGGCTACTTCTACAACCAGCTGGGCCAGCCGCTGAAGAACAGCGCCGGCGAACTCGCCAGCGGCATCATGGCCGAGGACCACGCCTGGGGTATCCTCAACCAGAAGGGTGTCAAGGTAGGCGGCTCGGCACAGACCACCGCCGCCATCGGCGCCCAGTTCCGCCCCTTCAAGGGCTTCCGCATCGGCGGTGACTGGAAGGTCAACGCCCGCAACTACTCGGACTACAGCATCAGCACCCCGTCCTGGAACTCCACAATCAATATCGCCAACCCCTGGCGCATACCCTGGGGCAACCAGCTCGACCTCAACGCCAGCTACAGCTTCGACTTCGGCGACCTGCGCGCAACTCTCTACGGCAACGTCCACAACCTGTTCAACTACAACTACGTTGTCGACGCATGGAGCAACTCCGAGACGGACGCCACCTGGGAAAACATCTACGGCGTGTTCTACTCCTTCGGACGAACCTATTCGGTAAAATTACGTCTTAACTTCTAACAGCACCGAACGAAAATGAAAACCGTTAAAATACAATCATATCTGCGTCTGGCCGTGGCCGCCGCGCTCAGTGCCGGCGCCTGCGCCTGCAGTGAGAATTCCTGGAACAACGACCTGGACGGCTTCAAGGAAATGGAAGACCAGCCCATGGAGGACGTCCAGACCGTAGAGTACACCCTTACGGACGCCAACTACGGTACCATCGCCGGTCTTGCGGACAACAAGGCCCTCGCCGGCGAGGACGGCGCCGCAGCGCTGGCCGCCGTAGGTTCAAAGAAGTGCTT
This sequence comes from uncultured Porphyromonadaceae bacterium, assembly GCA_900554265.1. Lineage (GTDB taxonomy): Bacteria > Bacteroidota > Bacteroidia > Bacteroidales > Muribaculaceae > CAG-873. The sequence goes on along the minus strand of USGZ01000149.1, from coordinate 1,450 downwards.
CACCCCGGAAGCCCCCGCCGCCACCTACGTACCCGCGTTCCTGGCAAGCACCAACTTCCCCTACTTCACCCTCACGGAAGGTTCCGCCGTCAAGCTCACCTTCAACCAGAGCACCGAGGCAGACCCCGTGGTAGCCGAGGCCTCCGCGCCCCAGCGCCTCACCGTGCCCGATGAATTCTACATGGAAAGCGTATGGGAAAGCGAGGACGACTACATCAACGCATTCGCCCCCTCCAGACCCGCAGCCGACTACCTCGTCGACTTCCTGATGGACGAAGCCGACGCCACCGACGGCCGCTACGCCGTCATCAGCTACAAAGTCGCCACCCAGGAACCCGTCTTCGGCGGCGGCAGCCAGCCCGCAGGCCCGCAGGTACTGTTCGAGCAGAGCTTCACCGAGGACCTCGGCTCCTTCACCATCGACAACGTAAAGATGCCCGAAGAGCTGAGCTACGTATGGACCTGGGCAGGCTCCAACTACGGCGCCGCAGCCAGCGGCTACCTTTCCGGCACCAGCTACGCCACCGAGTCCTGGCTTGTCTCTCCCGAAATCGACCTCACCGGCGTGAGCGCCGCCGAACTCGTCTTCGACCACGTCGTCAACCAGTTCCCCGACCTCGACTTCGCCAAGCAGAGCTGCACCCTCTGGGGCCGCGCCGCAGGCGGACAGTGGCAGCCGATCGCCATTCCCGCATATAGCGAGAACAAGGGCTGGACGTTCGTAAGCAGCGGCACCATCTCCCTGAGCGCCTTCGAAGGCAAGAAAATGCAGTTCGCCTTCAAGTACACCAGCGAGGACGGCCGCTCCGGCAAATGGGAAATCAAGAACCTCGTGCTCAGCGGCATCGTCGGCGACAACGCCCCCGCTTCCCGCGCCGCCGTCAACGTACCTGTCGAAAGCCGCAATGCCGTCTACTATTACAACGGCAGCGCATGGACCGTACCCTCCGACTTCGTAGTCCTCCAGCCCTCTACCTACAGCGAGATGGGCCAGAGCTACCAGAACCTCAGCACCGCAGAACCCTACCTGAGCACCTACCTCAGGCTCGCCTGCCCCTACGCACAGGAAGGCGACATCCGCTACGTCCTCTGGCTGCACTATGCCTCCGGCGCAACCGCCTACGACTGCACCAAGTACATCTTCGACGGCAGCGACTGGAAAACCGACAGCGGCATTGAGACCGTGACCGAGCAGTTCGTCCGCACCCCCGAAGGCTGGGTCTACAGCCCCAACGTGACCATCAACCTCCCCGCCGGCAAGAACCAGGAAATGAGCACGAAGTACTTCCAGGCCTGCGTCGACTGGGTATACGAGAACATCTGCGTGCCCCTGGGCGACACCAGCATCAAGTCCGGCAAATACTACGTATCCTCCTACGGCAACAATGAGTACTACTCGGGCACATCGGCATATCAGGGCAACGTCGACCTCCGCGCATCCGCAGCCCGC
>USGZ01000148.1 GCA_900554265.1 uncultured Porphyromonadaceae bacterium | reverse complement strand
CTTGTATGAAAGCCACATCAAAGGATGCGATGAAACTCCGAAATGACAGGATTTGAGTGCTCGCCATCCTTTGTAATCCACCGGCGCGAAGGCCCGGCATTTTACTGCCGGTGTGGCCCGCCATCGGTTGGCTAAGCTGTGTCTCGGTATTTCATGAATAATTGACGAGTTTCCCAATCAGCTTTGATGTGGTGTTCTTTGAAATCGTCGTCGGGGCTCTCTTGCCTTTGTTTCTATAACGCAAAGTTAGGCAAAAGGGTTTGACCGTGCAAGAGTTTCGGAAAAATTTTTTGAGTGCGCGTCACGCCTCCGGGCTGTCCTCGGGCTTGTTGTTGGGGTGCCGCATGGTGATAAGGCGCACGAGTTTAGGCGATTGTCCGAGCAGGTAGAGTGCGGCCAGCACGGCGAGGTAGAAAAGCGCCGAGCCCCATGCGTAGCGTCCGTCGTCGACGGGGCGGACGTCGTCGAGGGGGTTGAGTCCTTCGCCGGGGTCGGGTTTCTCCCAGAGGCGGTCGGGCAGCGACACGAAGGTGCGCTTCCAGATTATCCTGCCCCCGCGGGTGTAGACGATGGCCGAATTGCCGCGGGCGAGCTGCTGCAGGGCGGTGTCCTCGGCGGAGTATACCGGGAAGGTCGGGCGGATGAGGTCGGTCCAGTAGCGGAACCCGGCACCGCGGGAGCCTACCAGGGCGGTGAAATCGATGCCGCGGTCGCTGAGGTAGCGGTGGAGCTGGGTCATTTCGTGGGCGTTGGAGAGGAAGAGGAGGCCCGGGTCGGGGATGATGAGCCATACCTGGGGCTCGTCGCCGTCGGCCACGATGTCGCGCGACACGTCCTCGCCCTCGTCGTCGCGCACGGCGATGTCGGCATAGCCTCCGCCGTCGTCGTCGCTGGCGGAAACGAAAGTCCAGGTTGAATCCGGAATCTCGTCGAGCCCGAAGGTGCGCCGCTCGCCGCCGCGCTCGTAGACGTAGCCCTCCCCGGCGTCATCGTCGTCGGCCTCATGCTGCGGATGGAAAATCTCCGTGCCGAGGCGGAAGGGCCGGAAGTCGGCCACCGGCTGGATGTGGTAGCCTATGAAGCTGAGGGTCAGAGGGAAGGCGAGCGACACCGTGGCCACCAGCCACTGTATCGGCGCAGGGTAGATGCCGGGCACGCTGCGGTTGTGTTTAATCAGGTAGACCAGCACGCCGCCTATTACCACGTTCTTCCAGAAAGTTGCCCAGTTCGATATCTTCCACAGGTCGCCGAAGCATCCGCAGTCGGCGACGGGGTTGGCTACGGCGATATAGAGCGTCAGCGGCAGCATGAAGACCATCAGCGCCGATGCCAGCCATACGGCCACGCGCTTGAGGCACCCGCAGGCCACCATCACGCCGACGGTGAATTCCACCGCCGACAGGGCCATGCAGCCCACGACAATGGCCTCGTGTGGCGCCGTCCAGCCCCAGGCGCCGAGATATTCGCCGACCTTGATGATGAAGCCGGCGGGGTCGACGGCCTTCGACCATCCCGAAACGACGAACACGGCGCCTATGAAAAGACGGGCGACGATTACCGCCGCCCGCCGGAGTTTCATTCGCAATTCAGTCTTCATCGTGGAGCTTGATGAGGGCGAACACCGCGTAGTTGATTATGTCCAGGTAGTTGGATTCGATGCCTTCCGACACCTCGGTATGGCCGGCATGGTCCTCGATTTCCTTGACCCGCTGGAGCTTGGTGAGGATTATGTCGTCGTAGCTGGCCACGCGCATGCTTCGCCAGGCCTCGTCGTAGTCGTGGTTCTTGGCCTTCATCAGCTCCAGGGCGGATTTTGCGATTTCGTCGTACCAGGCAAGGGCCAGGGCGTTGGCGATGTCCTTGGTGTCGGCGAACCCGTGGCGCAGCTGGATGATGCCGATTATGCCGTAGTTCACGATGGCCACGAATTCGGGGTAAATGCCCTCGCCGACGGCGGAGCAGCCCTTTATCTGCAGCGAGCGTATGCGTTTGGCCTTGATGAAAATCTGGTCCGTGATGGCTTCGGGACGCATTATGCGCCATGAGGGCCCGTAGTCGGCGAGCTTGGCCTCGAATATGGCGCGGCAGGCCCCGACGGCCTGCTCGAACTGTGCGTTTGTCTTGCTGAGGTCCATCAGAAAATGAGCATGGCGTCGCCGTAGCAGCCGAAACGGTATTTTTCCTTTACGGCGACCTTGTAGGCCTCCATCACCAGCTCGTAGCCGCCGAATGCCGCGGTCATCATAAGCATGGTGCTCAGGGGAATATGGAAGTTGGTGACCAGATGGGTGCAGACGCCGAAGTCGTAAGGCGGGAAGATGAACTTGTTGGTCCAGCCGTCGTAGGTCTTCATGTGGCCTCCCATGCTTTCGGCAGTGGCGACAGCCCGGAGAACCGATGTTCCGACGGCGCAGACATTGTGGCCGCCGTCTTTGGCCGTGTTGACGGTGTCGACGAGTTCCTGGCTGGCTTCCATCTGCTCGGAGTCCATGCGGTGCTTGGTAAGGTCCTCGACGTCGATTTCGCGGAAGGCGCCCAGGCCGCTGTGGACGGTGACGAATGCCTTGCGGACGCCCTTGATCTGCAGGCGCGTAAGAAGCTCGCGCGAGAAGTGGAGGCCGGCGGCGGGAGCGACAACGGCGCCCTCGCGCTCGGCGAAGATGCACTGGTAGTCGTCGGCGTCGGTGGCGTCGGACTCGCGGGTCATGTAGGGGGGCAGGGGAGTTGTGCCCATGGCGTAGAGGGCGGCCTTGAATTCGTCGTGGGGACCGTCGTAGAGGAAGCGCAGCGTACGTCCGCGTGATGTGGTGTTGTCGATAACCTCGGCGACCATCGACTCGTCCTCGCCGAAATAGAGCTTGTTGCCGATTCGGATTTTACGTGCGGGCTCTACCAGCACGTCCCAGAGTTTGTTGTCGGCATTGAGTTCGCGCAGCAGGAAAACTTCTATGCGGGCGCCGGTCTTCTCCTTGTTGCCGTAGAGAAGGGCCGGGAAGACGCGGGTGTTGTTGAAGATCATCACGTCGCGGTCCTCGAAGTAGTCGAGGATTTCCTTGAAGATATGATGGGAAATCTCGCCGGTCTTGCGGTTCACGGTCATCAGGCGGCATTCGTCGCGCGGGGTGAAGGGCCGCTGGGCAATCAGTTCACTTGGGAGATGGAATTTGAACTGGGAAAGTTTCATCTGAGAATGAGAAGATTTTTGCTCTGACTGTTCAGAGAGATTGGTTTATGCTGAAGGAGCCGCCGTCCGGGGCCCCTGCCAGTCGTCGGGATATTCTATGTCGGTATGTTTTATCATTTCGACGGCCTCGGGGATGCTCATGCAGGACTCGACGCGTACGTCGCCTACGCGGGTGCGGCGCAGGGCCGTAAGGTGCGCTCCCGAGCCGAGTGCCTCGCCGATGTCGCGGGCGAGGGCGCGGATATATGTGCCCTTGCCGCAGACCACGCGGATGCGTATGCTCTCGGGGCTGAATTCGAGCAGTTCGATGCTGTCGATTACCAGGGTCTTGGCCTTGAGCCGGACGACCTGTCCCTGTCGGGCCATCTCGTAGGCGCGGGTGCCTTCGATTTTGCATGCCGAGAAGGCCGGAGGAACCTGCTTTATCTCACCGATGAAGCGCGGGAGGGTGCGGCGCACGAGGTCCTCTGTGATATGGCCGGTGGGGTAGGTTGCGTCGACTGGCGTCTCGAGGTCGAAGGAAGGTGTGGTGGCGCCCAGGGCGAGCGTGGCCTCGTATTCCTTGACGCCGGCCTGGAGCTCCTCGATGCGGCGCGTGGCGCGGCCGGTGCAGATTATCACCACGCCGGTGGCCAGAGGGTCGAGGGTACCGGCATGGCCTACCTTGAACTTACGTATGCCCAGGCGCCGGACAAGTTCGCTCCGGAGCCGGTGGACGGCGTCGAAGGAAGTCCACTTGTAGGGCTTGTCGATGCAGAGTATTTCGCCTTCTATGAAATTCACGGTGTCGGGGCGGCTTGCTTAATTATAGGCAATCTCTTAGAAAAGACCGTAGTTCTTAGCCAGACAGACGGCGCCGACTATGGCGCAGTAGACGGCGAACCAGATGAGTTTGCCTTTCTTGACCAGGGCGAGCATCCACTTGCAGGCCACGCAGCCTACGACGAACGCTGCCAGGAAGCCGGCGACGATGGCTCCCAGGCCTACTTCGGGGGTGGCCACGCCGGCCGCGGCGTCGATGGTGTCGATGGCGAAAATCTTGCGCATGTCCAGCAGGGCTTCGCCCAGAATAGGGATAATGACCATCAGGAAGGAGAACTGGGCAACCTGCTCGCGCTTGTCGCCGATGATGAGGCCGGTGGCGATGGTGGTGCCCGAGCGGGAGAGGCCGGGAAGCACGGCGACGGCCTGGGCGCAACCGATTACGAAAGCATCCAGGAAGGTGATGTCGCGGGGTTTGCCGCCGAACAGGGGCGTGCGGTTCTCGAGTCGCGGGAGGGTGCGGGCGAAGTATGAGAAGGCCAGCAGAAACGCCGTGGCCAGCAGGCAGTAGCCTACGACCTGCATATTGTCCGAGAAGAGCGTCTCGATAACGTCCTTGAAGGCTATGCCTACGATACCGATGGGAATGCAGGAAACGAGAATCTTGCACACGTACCAGAAGCTGGAGTCGCGCTTAAAGGTGAAGAAGCTCTTGCACAGGGGCCAGAACTCGCGCCAGAGCACTACGATGGTGCTCAGCACGGTAGCCACGTGGAGGGCGATGTCGAACTGCATGGCCTGCTCGCCGGCGAGGTCGATGCCGAAAATTTCGCGGAAGATGGCCAGATGGCCGGAGGAACTGATGGGGAGGTACTCGGCGAGTCCCTGGACTATGCCGAGAATGAGGGCCTGGAGGGTATCCATTATTTCTTATTGCGTTTGGGATGGACGATGATTGCTATGGCCATGGCAACGAAACCGATGAAGGCCACGGCGGGGCCGACCACGATGCGGCGGGTGCTGAAGATGTCGGGGTTGAATTCCTCGGGGCTGGAGCTGCCGCCGAGCATAAGCAGGAATCCCACAATGATGAGCACTCCGGCTACGCCCATGAATATGAAGTTCAGTTTGCCCAGGGGCATGGTCCGGGAGGGCGCCGGCTCGCCGGGAATATTCTGCCCGGGATTGATGG
>USGZ01000147.1 GCA_900554265.1 uncultured Porphyromonadaceae bacterium | reverse complement strand
GTACGCCCGCCTACGACCCCTTCGGCTACCTCGTGGAGAGCGCCCACCGCCATGGCATCGAGGTCTACGCCTGGGTCAACCCATACCGCTATTCTAAGGGCGGCAATTACAGCGATAACCATCCCGGCAACTACGGCCTGACGCATCCGGACTGGTTGCTGCGTTCCTCCGAGCAGGCAATCCTCAATCCGGCCCTCCCCGAAGTGCGCCAGCGCATCGTCGACATATGCACCGAAATAGCCACCAACTACGACATCGACGGCATGATTTTCGACGACTACTTCTACCACTCCTCCATAGGCCTCGACGCTGACGCCGACCTCTACAACGCCTATGCCGCTTCCGTGCCAGAGGACGACAGAATGACCCAGGCGGCGTGGCGGCGTGAGAACGTCAACATGATGGTCCGCGATGTCAGTGCCGCCGTAAAGCTGGCGCGCCCCTACGCCGTGTTCGCAATCGGCCCGGCAGGCCGCATCTCGCCCGACGACATCGCCGACTACGGCCTCACCCCCGGCCCTTACGGCGACATGAACTATACCGGTCTCTACGCAGACCCTATCCGCTGGCTTTCCGAGGGCCTGCTGGACTTCCTCAGCCCCCAGGTCTACTGGATTTCCTATTTCGACCGACTCACCGAGTGGTACTCCGTGGCCGTTCCCCACTTCGGCCGCCATCTCTACGAGAGCGTGGACTGCAGCCGCCTGTCGTCCGGCAAGTCGGCCGAGTACCTGCGCCAGATTGACTTCATGCGCAGCCATGTGCGCCCCAACGAGAGCGGCGTGGTGTTCTTCGACCTCGGAGCCTACCTCAACTACGGCGAGCGCATCGACAACAAGTTCACCACCTGGGGCGACATTCTCCACCTCAAGACCTTCCCTTACACGGCCCTGGCACCGCTCCACAGCTGGCGAGGCACCCGCACCGAGCCGACTGTCGGGCCGCTCTCGCGCGAAGGCGACAACCTGCAGTGGACCGCTCCCGAAGGCGTCGTCAACGGTCGCTTCGCCGTCTACGGCCTCCCCGAAGGCGTTGCCAAGACCGATTTCGCCTTCCAGCCCGAATACCTCGAGGGTGTTGTCTACGAGCCGGCCTTCGACGTAAGCGATGACCCCGCCATGACCTACGGTGTGGCCGTCTACGACCGCTACGGCCGTCTGCACGCCATCCGCTTCGAGGACTGCGCCGAAATGGCCGCCGGAGTCGCTCCCACCGAGCTCGCTCCCGCCGCCGGCGCCGGTCAGCCCCTCTGCGACCTGACCTGGAAGCACGAGGGCGCCGCACGCTACCTGGTCGAGATTTCCGAAAGCGAGGACTTCGCCTCGCTCGTAGGCTGCGCCGAGACCATGACCGACGGCATCTCCTCGGCCAATGTAGCAGACCTCCGGGACGGCAAGACCTACTGGTGGCGCGTCGTTGCCTATGCCGCCGACCATACCGCCGCCGTCAGCGCTCCGGCTTCCTTCGCCGCATCGGCCCTGGCCTTCACCAGCCCCGATGCAAATGCCGCCGACGTAAGCTTCAACCCCTCCTTCACCTGGACCGCCGCTCCGGAAGGCACCGGCTATAAGCTTGAGATTTCGACCACCGAGGACTTCGCCAACGTCAAGTACACCGTCGAGACGGCCGAGACCGAGGCAACAGTGCCCGCACGCACTCTCGTTAGCGGCAAAAAGTACTTCGCCCGCCTGACGGCCACCCGCGGAAATACCACCGCCACCGCCGCCATACTGCCCTTCGCCACAGCCGACCGCACCGACTATGCCGCCCCGGCCCTGGCCAATCCCGCATCCGACGGCCTGACCCTCCATGCCGACGAGTGCATCGCAGTCGAACCCTGGGAGGGCCTGACCAATGCCTATGTCGAAATCGCCTCCTCGGAGTCCTTCCCCGTGCGTAGCCGCTTCAGCGCCACCCTGGCCGACTTCGAGACGCAGACTAAGCTCCTCGGCGACGTGCGCATAGCATCCAAGGCCCTTGTCGCAGGCCAGACCTACTATGTCCGCACCCGCGGCTCCTATAGCCTCCAGGGTTCCACCGGCCTGAAGTACACCGACTACGGGCCCGTCCGCAGCTTCGTATACTCCGACGAGTCCGGCGTCTTCGCTCCCGAAACTGCCGCCGACGCCTATGTCGACGCCGCCTGCACGCTCCACATGCCTACGGCATGCCGCGCTGAAGTGTTCGACCTCGCCGGCCGCCGCGTACTGGCCACGCCCGTATGCACCGAGGCCTCGCTGGAGGCCCTGCCCGCCGGATGCTACATTATCCGCTTCTCCGGTCTGAACCAACCGAGCCTCAAATGGGTTAGATAATCAAGCTCCAGGCTTGTAACATCTAAAAAACGCGTTCCGATTATTATTACGGATGAAACCTTCGGTATTCATATCCTTAGCCCTCATGCTGCTGTCGACCGCCTCCTGCGGCGACAGCGGCACGCAGGCCGACGCCGACTACGACGGCGACACCTGCGAGCGTCTGGCCACCATGGTCGAAGCCCGCGACTCTCTCTCCCAGCAGGATTATGCTCAGATGATTGAGCAGAACGAGCAGATTCTGAAATACCTTGTCGCCCGCAACCGCGAGCTCGAGGATCTGCCCGAGGAGCGCCGCTACGACGCCTATCGCGAACTCCAGGCCGACCCGGAATACATGGAACGCTTCGGTTATCTCTTCACCCTTGGCTCCGCGCTCTACAAAGCCAGCGCCGACAGCGTCCTCGACGGCGCCAACACCGCCGCCTATGCCGCCCTCGACGAATACAACACCGCCTTCTCCGAAATCTCGGACAGGTTTTAGACGCGCCAAGCGCTGCAGTCTGCCCATTCCATAACCCAAACGGCGCTCGTCTCTTCAACAAGGATTTATTGTTGAAATTACAAATCCGGCTTGTTTCTTACTCATTGACAACCGATTATTATTCAGAATTTCTACAAGGATAACAAGAAATGACCGAACAGGAGTTGAAGTTATATCTTCAGAAGCGTTTTCCATGTGAAAATGAAACTTGCGACTGGAAAGAATTCAAGAATCTCAAGAATTGTTTTAATGGCAAGGAAGGAGACGATGTAATTTCATATGTGGCAGCCATATCAAGTATGGAAGGCGGTCATCTTGTTATCGGTGTGGCCGACCATAGTCTGGATATCGTGGGTACAGATACTTATAATTATGATCGTCAGACAACTACGCTAAGATTAGTCCGGGAGTGTCCCAACCTGCCCGCCGAAGGCCTGAAAATAGAGGAATTCATTACTTCTGATACGGACAAGAAGGTCTGGGTTATCGATATTCCCAGGCATATGCCGCGGCTACCTGTGTATGCTCATAAAAAGTTATGGCAGCGCATAGAGGATAATCTTGTGGAAATGACAATATCCCGAAGGGAAAGGATTCTCACTGAAGTATTGATACTTGACGACTGGTCAGCCCAGATAATACCTGACGCGACAATAGATGACCTCGACCCTAAGGCCATCAAACTGGCACGTGAAAAATACAAGGAACTTTTCAACGGAACGCGCGACTCCGAAATCGACGGCTGGTCTGACGAGATTTTTTTGAATAAAGCCAAACTCACGAGGAAATCCGCAATCACCCGGACAACGATAATTCTGCTTGGCAAATCTGAAAGCGATCATTTTCTGAATCCTTCAATCTGCAAGATTCGCTGGTTCTTGCGCGATGAGGCCGACGGCAACAAGGATTTCAGGGTCTTTACCATTCCTATGATTGTTGCAATCGAGGAGATAGGGGCCTTGATAAGGAATACGACCTATACATATACGATTTCGGGGTCCATGTTCCCGGAAACGATGACGCGCTATGATGCTTTCACTTTGCGCGAGCCGTTGAATAATGCGATTGCGCATCAGGACTATTCCAAAGGATGCCATATCGACATTATCGAATACGAGGATGAAAAACTTTGTTTCAGGAATGCAGGTCAGTTTATCCCCGAATCCGTAGAGGCTGTCGTGACAAATGATTTTCCAGAGTCCCATTACAGGAATCCTGCCCTTGTAGAAGCAATGCGGAATGTGAAAATGGTCGAGACGGAGGGCGGAGGAATTAAGAAGCTGTTCGTGCAGCAACGCAAGCGTTTCTTCCCTATGCCGAACTACGATATTCGGGATAGCCGTGTGGTATGCACGATAGAAGGGCGTGTCCTTGATGAGAATTTCGCCAACATTCTTGTCTCCAACACATCTCTTTCGTTGGAAGATATAATGTTGCTTGATTCGGTGCAAAAAGGAAAATCCATTTCTCATGATGCCGCCGCATATCTTCGTAAGAAAGGATATATAGAGGGTAGATACCCTAATGTCTTTCTATCTTCGAAAGTTGTGGCGCCGACTCAACATGTCGGGCTGAAGGCTTCGTATATTAAAAATCGAAGTTTTGACGACAACTACTTTAAAAAGCTTATTCTCGATTATGTCAAAGCCTATGGAAAGGCCGAACGTGCCGATCTATACGCTCTGATAGGAAAAATGCTTCCGGACTATATGACCGAACGCCAGCGCTACGACAAACTTACTAATCTGCTTTCTTCTCTAAAGCGTAAAAGCAAGTTGAAGTATGACGGCAAGTTCTGGCATCTTGTAAAGTAGAGACTTTAACAAGAAAAATTGTGATATTTTACAAAGCCAACAGCACAACACTCTGATTATCGGTATAATATCCATAATAGATGTAACAAGGCTTTACAAACGGCCCTCCGTCCGATTCAGCGAATAAAAAACGGGAGGCTGCGCGAGGATTTTCGCGCAGCCTCCCGTGTGTTTTGGCGGAGGAGTCAGAGCAGGGCGGCCAGGAAGAGCGAGGGCAGGGCGCCCAGGGCGATGCTGATCATCACCATCCAGGCCGAGGTATCGCTCCAGCGCTTGGCCGTGGTCATGTTGCCGCGCACGTAGGCCGTGGTGGTCCTGATGGCGGCGAATATGCCGAAAACGGCGAAGGGCGAGCAGCAGAGGACGGTCAGCAGAATGTTCCATACCAGATACTGAGGCGGGCATTTCTCCGGTGCGGGCGCCGGCAGCGGCATCTCCGGCTGGAACTGCACTTGGCCGTCGGGTTGCCCTGCGCAACCATCGCAGCCTTCAGTGGCGGGGTAGTAGGGCGCAGCGGGCTCTTCTTCTGAGGCGGCTGGAGCGGCAGGGGCGCTCCA
>USGZ01000146.1 GCA_900554265.1 uncultured Porphyromonadaceae bacterium | reverse complement strand
GATGCCGGAGGCGCGGCCGCGCTGGAGGTTGTGGTGCAGGTCGTTGAGTTTGACGGCGATGGCCAGCCGGTTGCCGGATTCGGCGATGCGGCGCACGTAGTCCATGTAGTCCGTGCCGCTTTCGTGGGTGAGCAGGCGCAGGGCGTCGACAATCTCGGCGTCGACGCCGAGGCGCAGAAGGTCGTCGAAGGTATAGTCGGTGTCTTCGACCACGTCGTGGAGGAATCCGGCGCATTGTTCGTAGGGAGTCGTTCCGGCGAGGCCGACGGTCAGCGGATGGAGAATTACGGGATTTCCGTCGAGGTCATATTGCCCGCGGTGGGCTTCCACGGCGATTTTAAGGCACAGGTCGACCATCGCATTGGTCGCTTTGGCTTGGTTCATTATCATTGATTGAAGTTGTTATTGCTCCAACAAATATAGCAAAATCCGCCGAATAATTCAAATCTCGAAGGAAGAATATTTATTCCATCATAAAGTTACTGCTTATTTTTGATAATGCAGTTCTTTTGTGATGAAAATATTTGGGAATTGGTTTTAGTCGTTGCGGCGGATTCCGGGATTAATCATGATTAATCGGGAAAGTTCCGATGTTATGATGACGTGATTCTTAGAAAAACTTGCAGAAAAATTAAAATTGCATTAAATTTGCCGCGAGTTTTCTCGATTATGGAAAAGGTAAGGAAGTTAATGTGCACATCTATCGGTCTGTTGCGGTCTTTCGGAAGGGCTGCGGCGATGGTTTGTGTGCTTGTGTCGGCACTCGCCGGATATGCTTCCGATGTCGATTCCCTGCTCAGCGTGCTCGACAGCGAACTCGTCCGGTCCGCATCGCTCAACGAGAATAAGGAAGAATACATCAGGGGACTCAGCCGCCGGTTCCGCAATGCCGGCACGCCGGCACTGCGTTTCTCGCTCTGCGAGGAACTCTACCGCGAGTACAAGAACTTCCAGTACGATTCGGCCTTTTTCTACGCCAGCAGGATGTACGACCTCGGCGTGGCCGACGATAACGACATCCGCAAAATCACGCTCGCCCGAATCGCACGGATGGAGTGCTACAACTCCGTAGGCCTTTTCCGCGAGGCCGACGAGATGCTCCGCGAAATCAACGAGGCCGACATCCCACCCGAGAATCTGGTGGCCTTCTACAACATCTGCACCACATATTACAGCAACATCAGCTCATATGCGGGCGTTACCACGCCCCTGGGCTGGCGTTACCTCGACTCCCTGGCCGTATACAACAACAAGATTCTGGCCACTTCGCCGACGGACAGCTACGAATACGCCAAAGCCATGATCAAGCGGCGCGACCTCGAGAACGCACCCGTTCTGGAACTCGCCGAGCTATATGCCGCCCTGCCGGACAGTTTCACCATCGACGACCATGAGCTGGCCGTGATACACTCGCAGGCCGGGCGCCAGTACTGGGCCGCGGGCGACAAGGAGAAAGCCGCCGAGCACCTGACTCTCTCGGCCATCCACGACATCCGCAGTTGCACCCGCGAGACTACCGCCGCCAAGGACCTGGCCCAGCTGATGCACAGCGAGGGTCAGCTTGACCGCGCCGGCCGCTACATCCACCAGGCCCTTGACGATGCACGCGCCTTCAACTCCCGCATCCGCCTGATCGAAATCAACGGCGTCCTCCCCGTTATCGAGAGCACGCGCTACGGCCTGGTCACCGCCCGCGTCTACCTGCTGGTGATCGTGGTGATAGTGGTCGTCGGACTGTTCCTGCTGTCGCTGTGGCTGTTCTTCAAACTGCGCCGCCGCAACCGCATCCTGGCCGAGTCGCACGAGGAAATCCGCCGCAAGACCGAGGCGCTCCAGCAGAGCTACGACACCCTCAAGGAACTCAACGAACGCCTGCGCGAAACCGTCGAAATCAAGGACCAGTATATCATCCAGTCGCTGATGGGCAATACCGACTTCATCGGCGAGGTCGAGGCCAACGTCAAGCGCGCCCTGGCCAAGCTCAAGACTCACCAGTACGACGAGGTGGCCCGCATCCTCCACCAGACCGGCATAAAGGACGAGCGCGCGCGTATGTATATGTCCTTCGACAGCGCCTTCCTCAAACTCTTCCCCAACTTCCCGCAGGAGTTCAACGCCCTCTTCCCCGAGGACGAACGCATGGAGATGGACGAGGAGAAGGGCCTGCCTACCGAGGTGCGCATCTACGCCCTGATGCGCCTGGGCATCGAGAATCCTGCCGAGGTCGCCAAGTATCTTAATCTCTCGGTCAATACCGTCTATGTCTACAAGACTAAGCTGAAATCGAAATCCCTGGTGGCGAAGGATGATTTCGACCGCTGCGTAACGCGCATCCCCAAGCCCTGAGACGGGGCGGAAAGACGCTCTTATTTCCACCTTAAATCCAGCGTTTACAATTTTAATTAACGCTGTCCGCGACGGATTGCAAGCTGTTGCTGTGCAGTCTGTTGAGTAAACTTTCAACCTTAATTTTCATTTAATACCCTTGCCGTACTCAGGCAGGGGGCTAATTTTGCGGTGCATGCCTTAAAAGAAATACCAACAAACATACACCAATCATTTAAGTACATGAAACAAAAAATGCAGAAAATCCTGACACTGCTGCTGGCAGCCGCAGTGAGCTGTTTTTCGGCATATGCCCTCGACGTGAACGGCACGGTGGTATCCGCCACCGACGGCGAGCCGCTTATCGGCGCCTCTGTTCTCGTCAAAGGTAATGCGGCGAAAAATGCTGTAACGGATATCGACGGTAATTTCAGTATTACCGGAATCGCGGTCGACGCCCGCCTCGAGGTGGCATACGTCGGCTTCACGACTAAGGAAGTCAACGTCGAAGGCCGCAGCGAACTCACAATCGAACTGTCCGAGAACAGCGAACTCCTCAGCGAGGTCGTCGTTATCGGCTACGGCACGATGGACAAGAAAGAGCTTACCTCCGCTATCTCGCACGTGAGCGAGCGCGACTTTCTGAAAGCCTCGTCGGTCGACCCCTCGATGATGATTCAGGGCAAAGTGCCGGGCGTGTCGATCACCAACACCGGTGCCGGCGACCCCAACAACCAGGCCAGCATCCAGATTCGCGGCGTAAGCTCGCGTGCCGCAGGCCTGGGCCCGCTGATTGTGATCGACGGTGTTCCCGGCGGTAACCTCACCAACCTCAACCCCAACGACATCGCCTCCTTCGACATTCTCAAGGACGGCGCCGCATCGGCCATCTACGGTACACGCGGCTCCAACGGCGTAATCCTCGTAACCACAAAGAAGGGCGCGCGCGACGGCGAGGTACACACCACCTACACCGGCAACGTAGCCGCCAACGTGGCCACCCACGACCTGAAGATGCTCGACGCGGACATGTACCGCGTATATCGCGCCGGCCAGTACAACGGCAACGACCTTGGGGGCAACGACGACTGGCTGGACGCCGTTACGCGCACCGGCTGGAGCACGCAGCACACTCTGACCGTCAGCGGCGGCAACGAGCGCTCCAACTACCGCGCCTCCGTCGACTACAAGAACGCCGACGGCGTCGACCGCTACTCGAACCGCGAGGAGTACGGCGCCCGCGCATCGGTGAACCACACCACAAAGGGCGGCCTGTTCAACATCAACGTGAACATCGCCCCGCGTATCATCGACCGCAAGATCGCTTCCTGGGACGTTTTCCGCAACGCGCTGGAAATCAACCCGACCACACCCATCATGGACTCCGAGAACCCCGGCCGCTACACCGCCATCATCGGCCAGGCGGCAGGCTATAACCCCGTAGAGCTCATCAACCTGGAGAAGAACAGCGCCCAGACCAAACTTCTCGACTGGGACGGTACCCTCAAGCTCAACCTCCTTCCCCTGTTCTTTAAGGAAGGCCAGGACTGGGGCAACAGCACCCTCTCGACTCAGGTGACCTTCGCCGGCCACGAGAGCTCCAACGACAACTACTGGTTCCGCCCGTCGACCTCGACCATTGCCATCGCCAACGGCTACGACGGCGAGGGCAGCCGCAGCTACAGCAAGAGCTCGCAGCAGATTCTCGAGTGGCTCACCAACTACTCCGGCAAGTTCGGCGGCCACAACGTGCGCCTTATGCTCGGCTACTCCTACCAGTACGTCAAGAACTCCGGCTTCAACGCCGACAACAAGGACTTCGCCAACGACGGCCTCGGCGCCGACAACCTCGGCAACGGCCAGTGGGCCAACGAGGAAGGCAACGTAGGCATGGGTTCCTATAAGAACGACGCCAAGCTCATCGCCTTCTTCGGCCGCGTAAGCTACGACTACAAGGGCAAGTACCTGATGACCGCCTCTCTGCGCCACGAAGGCTCCTCCAAGTTCGGCAAGAAGAACAAGTGGGGCAACTTCCCCGCCGTCTCCCTGGGCTGGCGTATCAGCCAGGAAGAATTCATGCAGGGCGCCGCCGGCTGGCTCAACGACCTGAAGATCCGCGGCGACTACGGCGAGACAGGCAACCAGGACTTCGACTCCTACCGCTCGCTGGCAACCATGACCGGCTTCGGCTATGTCTACTACCAGGGCAAGTGGATTCAGGTATGGGGTCCGGCACGTAACGTCAACGCCAACCTCAAGTGGGAGAAAGCCCGCAACTGGAACGTAGGCGTCGACTTCTCGATGTTCGACAACAAGCTCTCCGGCTCCATCCAAGCGTGCCAACACCCAATCAACAAAGTAGGAGCCTGTCCCGGCCCTTTGGGGCAGTCGTAACTCTCCGCCCCATCCATGCCCAAAAACAGCAATAGCTCCATTTTCCGCTTTGGCTTTTTCTACTGCTGCTCTCCCAGAGTAAAGCCCTAACTCACAGCCAAATGCCTGCTGCGCGACTAAGTGGAGCATCTTGTAATCTTCGGCATAAATCCGATTTGGACAACAGATGACATCCGGAGACCCTGGTGTTTTCTGTCGAACTGCACAGACTCCAGAAATAATTCTATCCCGCGACAAAACTTTTGTGCATTGAGTTCCGAGAAAAGGACAAACCTGACGAGCTGCTGCTGTTGCAGCTTGTGAGGATTTATCTTCTGCACGATAACCGAAAAACTCTGAAATATATCCGGCCATTTTAAGACCCCTCCTCTAAAATGGATTTGAGTGCAAGACCAACAGCTTCTGCCAGCAAAGGAGGTACGGCGTTTCCTACCTGAGCGAACTGCTGTCCTTGCGTGCCAGTAAAGATAAAGTGATCTGGAAAGGATTGTAGGCGGG
>USGZ01000145.1 GCA_900554265.1 uncultured Porphyromonadaceae bacterium | reverse complement strand
GCCCCGGCAATCCAGCCCGCACTGAATCCCATCACCTGACCGATGCCCATGAAAGCCACGCCGATGGTGGCGATTGTGCTCCACGAACTGCCCGTGAGCACGGAAATGACCGCGCATACGGCACAGCAGACTACCGGGAAGACCTTCGGGCTGAGGAGCCGCAGGCCGTAGTCAATCAGTGTAGGCACCACCCCGGAAAGCATCCACGTGGTCGAGACCATGGCTATGAATATCAGCATGGGCACCGCCGGCAGAATCTGACGGGCGCTCCGGCGGAAGCCTACGGTCAGGCCGCGGCGGCTGAGCGTGCGGGTGACCATGCTCAGAGTAATCGCAAGAAGTGCCGCGGCGAGAAGGGCCAGGTGGCTGTAGTCGGCGATGGCGCCGCTGCCCTCGAAAATTATGATTCCGATCAGGGAACCCAGCAGCATGACGATCGGGGCAATCGAAATCAGGAACGACGGCCGTCGGGTAACGCCGGTGGGGATGAGTTGTGTGTTCAATGCTGGAATATTAAGATAATGAGTAGCTTATGTGCAGTATTTTACTTCGCTGGTCCGCAGTCCTGCGGAATCGGACGCAAAGGTACAAAAAAAGCGGCGTTCCGCCGCCGCTTCTTAACATTCAGTGACTTACGGGACGCCGATTTAATTATTTTTCGCAGCTCAGTCCTTGCTCTCGAGCTTGAAGCCCAGGTATACGCCGTCGTAGGAGTTCAGCAACGTTGTCAGGGCCGAGAGGGTGTTGTTGTTCAATGCGCCGGAAACGCGGTTGAGGATATTGACGAAGCGTGTAGCGTCGAAAGTCACATTGAGCTTCTTGCCGCTTTTTGTCGCGTTGGCGGCCACTTTGCCCAGCGGGATGCGGTTGAAGGCGCTGAAGTTGAATTGCAGCTGGCCGTTCTCGTCCTTCTCGACGGTGCCCTTGAGCTGCACCAGCCCCAGGCGAAGGGTGAAGTTATGCTCGGCGTCGACCGTCAGCGAGGTGCGGTTGAAGCCCAGGCGGCGGTAATATGGCTCGAGCTGGCCCTCGAGGGCCGTGGCGGCGGCGGCGCCTCCGATGTTCTGGAGCGCGTTCTCGCTCTGGAAGCTGACTGCGGGCCCGGAGTAGTTCCAGGTCCCGGTAAGGTCGTCGACGCTGAAACTGCTGCTGGCTGTGGCGTTGTTGATGAAGTTGCCGAGTGCGCCGAGAATGTCGGCGCCCGAGTTCTGCGCCCCGGCGCCGAAAGCGCCCGCGAGAGCGGCAAGGACTATGAGGAGAATTTTTTTCATTTCAGTAGGGATAATTCGGTTTCGGTCATTTTCTCGGTGTCTTCAGGACCGATTTCGGCGTCGACCTTCTGCCAGATGGAATTGTTGGATTTGAATTCGGGCACGATGTGCTTCATCTCGGCCACGATGTCGTGGCTTGCGCCGGCATGCACAAGGGCCTCCAGGCGCCGCAGATGTTCGCAGACGTCCTCGTAGGTGTACGTGCGCACGCGGGCGATCATGATTTTCTTGTGGTGCGTGGCAAGGGTGTGTTCCTTCTCGTTGAGGAGTTCCTCGTAAAGTTTCTCACCCGGACGCAGACCCGTCTCGATAATCTTTATGTCCTCGTTCGGCCGCAGCCCCGAAAGGCTGATCATTCGTACGGCGAGGTCCCAGATTTTCACGGGCTGGCCCATGTCGAAGATGAAGATTTCTCCGCCGTTGCCCATGCAGCCGGCTTCGAGCACCAGCGAGCAGGCTTCAGGGATGGTCATGAAGTAGCGGATGATGTCGCGGTGGGTTATGGTCACGGGTCCGCCCTGCTCGATCTGCTTGCGGAAGAGGGGTATCACGGAGCCGTTGGAGCCCAGCACGTTGCCGAAGCGGGTGGTGATGAAGGCCGTCGTCGGGCCGTCCGTGTTGCGGCGGTTGTGGAAGAAGAGGCTCTGGACGTAGATTTCGGCGATGCGCTTCGACGCGCCCATCACGTTGGTCGGGTTGACGGCCTTGTCGGTCGAAATCATCACGAACTTCTCGACGCCGTACTTTACGGAAAGGTCGGCGATGTTCTTGGTGCCGAACACGTTGGTCCACACGGCCTCCGGCGGGTTGCGCTCCATCATCGGAACGTGCTTGTAGGCGGCGGCGTGGAAAACGTAGCGCGGGTGATACTTGGCGAAGGCGTGGTCCATGCGTTCGTAGTTGGCCACGTCGCCTATGAACAGGTGTATCCTGATCTCGGGGAAGGCAGCCTCCATCTCGAGCTGCATTTCGTGCATTGGTGTCTCGGCCTGGTCCAGCAGGACGATTTCCCCTGCGCCCATTGCGGCAACCTGACGCACTATCTCGCTGCCGATGGAGCCGGCGGCGCCGGTAATCATCACAACCTGGCCGCGGATAATCTTGCGGATGTTCATGTTGTCCGTGCGGATGGGGTCGCGGCCGAGCAGGTCCTCGATGCGGATGTCCTGCACGTGCGTCGACAGCGCCGGCATCGTTTTGGCATTGAGGTCGAATTCCTCAATCTGATTGAGCATCAGAAGTTTGATGCCGTTGCGCAGGAAGACGTCGGCTGTGCCTTCGCGCATCATTTCAAGCTGCGTCGAAAGGAACATCAGGGTATCGCACTTGAAGTAGCGGAAGATTTCGGCAATCCGGTCCTCCTCGTAGGGAACGATGGGTATGCCGTTGACGGTGCTGTCGGATATGGTGCGCAGGCTCAGCAGAGCTACGGGATTGAAGCGGCCTTGGAATTCGCTCTTGAGGGCGGAGGCCAGGAAGAAGGAGTTCAGAGCCGACCCGAGGACAATGACTCGCTGGCGTTTGCCGGCGACGCCGGACATGACCACATAGAGATACTTGATACTCAGACGCATCAGCAGCATCAGCGAGAATATCAGGGTGGCCAGGACTATGATGTTCCAGACTCTGTAGTACCAGAATCCGCCCAAGAAGTACGAGAGTAGGGCAATAAGGCAGAGGACGCCGGAAGAAAGAAGGACGAGCAGTACCAGACGGTATGTGTCCTCGATTACGGAAAGGCGCACTATATAGCGGCTCGTGCCCAGAAGCTGGGTCAGGACAGCGTAGACTAAGAATGCGGCTCCTGCCTTGACCAGGGGCGTGGCCAGCGGACCGCCGAGGTAGGCCGGACTGCCGCCAAGAACGAAGGTAATGAGACAGCTGAATGCTATTACACATAAATCGGCGACATAGACCATCCATTTGGGCGATGGTTTTGCCACGAAATTCTGTATTAACGTAGAGTTGGCGAGACTCTCCAATATATTTTTCTTCATAATCCAGAGTTCTTAGACGATTTCGCGAAAAGACGGATTGGAATGCAAAATTACGGAAAATGTGGCAAAATACCAAATTTGCACATTTTTTCACCAATATTTCCTATACAGACGCCTCTGGAGCGTTTCAGAGGCGTCCGTATCTCTGGCATTTTGATCGCCGGCGCCGTCGGGCTTAGAAATACAGGACCACGCCGGCGCAGACTTTGTCGTCGGCCTTGTCGGAAGGAATGGTGCCGCTGCGGTAGAAATAGTTCTCGTAGTTGAGGCGCAGGTCGAAGTGCGCGTCGCCGCGCCGGCAGGTAGCCGTAAGGCCGAGGGTCAGGCGTTTTACCTCGGGATAGTCGGTCGTGATTTCGCCGTCGGTATAGAAGCCGCTCGAGGCTTTGGTATGGCCGTCGAAGCGCGCGCCGTAGGAGATTGCGTTGACCCAGGGTCCACGGAGTCCCTGCGTGTACTGCAGGATGAAGTCATACTGATGCGAAACCGGGTATGGCCCGCAGACGTCGGAGTACAGATATTCTGCTTCCGCGGTCCAGGGTCCGTGCTCCCAGTGGATGCTGGCATCGAACTGGTTCATGCGCGTGCCTGCCCCGGCGGTGCCGTTCTGGCGCGACATGAAGCATATCTCGGGAGTGAGGCCCCCCGGCAGCGCGGCGTTGGCCTTGATGCTGTAGGTCAGACCGGCGGAGTTCCATTCCGGCTGGTCCTTGTAGTCGGTGGCGTTGAAGACGCCGCCTTCGACGTACAGCGGCGTGCCGCCTATGGAGTAGCCGGCCTTGATGCCTACGTTGTGCAGGTTGCCGGCGTATTTCCCTATGAACGAGCGGTTGAAGAAGTAGTATTTTTGCTTTGCGCGGCAGGCCGACACGCTGAAGGGCACCCGGCTTTTGCCGAAAAAAATTTTCAGACGCGACTGAGGACTGACGCGTACGTAGGCGTCGACGAGCTCGATGCGCCCCTTGTCGCAGAAGTCCATCTGGAGGCTGTAGTCGACTTTGGGCAGCACCATGCCGGCGGCGCTGAGGCGGGCGTTGCGGATCAGGAAACGGCTGTCGCCGCTGCCGGTGTCGATTTCGTACCAGCCGCGGAAGGTGCCGTGGACGGTCGGGAGATAGCGTAGTACGGTGCTGTCCGCCGGGATGGCGGCGCTGGCGGAGGCGCCCGCCAGGGCGAGCAGCAGGATGATTATGCGCTGGATGCGTACAGTCATGTATGTCGGTCGGTTAGGTGTTTTCGCACTGCGGCGTCAGTAGTCGTAGACAAGTTCGAAATCGTCCAGGTAGAGTATCGAGCCGTTGCCTCCGGTGAAGTAGTCGCCGTACTTGCTGGCCGAGGAGGTCACCAGGATGTACTTCGGCACGCGGGAGGTCGACCTGTAGTCGAGTTCGAACTCGAATGGTATCCATTGCTGTTGCGTCTGCCCGAGCTGGTAGCTGCCGTAGGCGATAACCTCGGCCCCTTCGGGGTCGAACAGATGCAGGTTCTTGGGATTGGTGCGGATTTCGAAGGGATTGTCGCTGTCGATCAGCGCTACCCAGATTATGCAGGTGTCAGGCTGGCCGATGAGGTCCTTGTGGCCGTTGTCCGCATGCGAGATGGGAGCGCAGGTGTACTTGAACATGCCGCGCAGCTTGGTCGGGCGCTCCTTGAAAGGACGGCCGAATTCGAGGATGCCGTTGGTGCCGTCGGTGCGGACATAGGTTCCGGCAAAGAGGTTGCCGGCGGCGAGCTTGCCGATTACGCCTATGCCTACGAACTTGGTTTCCAGCTGTGCGGCCCAGCCGGTGCCGGTAGGGGTGTCCTCGGTAGGCACCGTGTTGCTCGGTCCGAGGGTCGTGGCTCCCTTGTTGCCTGTGCCCCAGTAGGGTTCGGCGTCCTGGGCCCACGGGCACCATATCTTGCCGTCCAGCCACCAGTTGTCGAAGTTGCTGTTCGGGAGCTGCGGTGCGCTGCCTGTTGTGGCCGTCAGGGTGCTGCCGTAGTCGCTGCCGCTGGTGGCGCGGGC
>USGZ01000144.1 GCA_900554265.1 uncultured Porphyromonadaceae bacterium | reverse complement strand
CATCTCGATGTGGTCTATTTCCCATTCGGCCCATGCACCGCGGTACATCCAGATGCGGCAGTCCTGCATCCAGGGCTCGTCCTTGAGCTCGTCGACAGCGGCGAGGACGGCGTCGGTGCAGACCTTGTGGGTGCCGTGGGGGTCGGCGAGGTCGCCGGCCACGAAGATCTGGTGGGGCTTGACGCTCTCGATGAGGTTGCGGACGATGTCGACGTCGCGGTCGGTCAGGTCGCCCTTCTTGATTGTGCCGGTCTCGTAGAAGGGCAGATTCAGGAAGTGGACATGGTCCGGCTTCACGCCGATGTATGCGCAGGCGATGCGGGCCTCGCACTGGCGTATTTTGGTCTTTAGATAGCGGATATCCTTGGAATCCACATCGTTGGCCTGCTTCTGGGCTACGTACTCGCGGATTGCGGCGCTCATCTTGCGCCAGTCCTCGGTGTCGATGCCGAAGCGGTCGGCCACGCCGTCCATAAGCATTACGTAGCGCATCATATCCTCGTCGCCGACGGCGATGTTGCCGGAGGTTTCGTAGGCCACGTGTACGTCGTGTTTCTGGTCGACAAGGCGCTTGAGGGTACCGCCCATGGAGATGACGTCGTCGTCGGGGTGGGGCGAGAATACGATCACGCGCTTGGGATAGGGCTTGGCGCGCTCGGGACGGTAGGTGTCGTCGGCGTCGGGTTTGCCGCCGGGCCAGCCGGTGATGGTGTGCTGGAGATCGTTGAATATCTTGATGTTGACATTGTAGGCGCTGCCGAATTCAGCGAGCAGGTCGCCCAGGCCGTAGTCGTTGTAGTCCTTGTTGGTGAGCTTGAGGATGGGCTTGCCGGTCTCGTTGCAGAGCCATACGATAGCGCGGCGGATGGTGTTGTTGTCCCAGTCGCAGTTGGTTACCTTCCATGGCTGGCTAAGACGGGTGAGGTCCTCGGCGGCGGCAAGGTCGATGAACACGCGCACGTGCGGGTGACCCTGCAGCAGGGATGCGGGCACCTTGACGTTCGGGGTATCCTCTACGGTCTTGCGGATGATTGCGGCGCGGCTCTCGCCCCAGGCCATGGTGACGACGCGACGGGCCTTTACGATGTCGGCCAGACCGAGTGTGATGGCCGTCGAGGGCACGTTGGCGCACTTGTAGTCGTTGGCGACCTGATGGCGGGTCTCGCTGCCAAGGAGCACCAGGCGGCAGCTGCTGGAGGGTGCCGTACCCGGTTCGTTGAATGCCAGGGTACCGTTGGGGCCTACCTCGCAGACAACGACGTCCAGACCGCCCTCTTCCTCGATTTCCTGCAGATATGCGCCGCAGTAGTCGACCATGGTTTCCTTCGTTACGGAAGGATTGATGGTATGGACATTGGCCGGGTCGATATCGATGTGGTCCAGGAGAATTTCCTTGAGGCGGTCGAAGGTGCAGGGCATGCCTTCGCCGGTGGGGAAGAATTCGGCGAGATTGAAGATTACCACGTCCTTGAAGTCCACAAGGCCTTCCTTGTACTTTTCAATCAGCTTGGAGTAAGCCTGGTGCGTGGCCATGCCGGCTCCGAGAGCCAGGACGCATTTGCCCTTCTTGCCTTTGTAGCGGTTGATGTGCTTGACCAGATAGTTTGCCACTGCCTCGGCACCCTCGACTGCGGTTTCGCTTATACGGGTGTCCAGTTTCTCATCGCGGGAGAGTGCTGCGGCCTCGATTTCCGTCTCCGGCGCATAGTAACGGCGCGGGATGCGGTCGAGTTTAATCTGCGAGCTCAAATCATTTTTCATGATGAAAATGTTGTTTTATGTGTGTGTTTTAGAGTTTTATGTCAGGGTTGTCCGGAGGAGTCGGCCTGACGGTCGGCATCGCCGGGTGTTATTATCACGGTTTCCCCTACCGTCACCATGCGGCGCAGGGAGTCGATATTCTCGTTGGCCAGGCGTATGCACCCCTCGCTGTCGCGGGTGCCTATGCTGGCGGGCTTATGGGTGCCGTGGATGCCGATGCCGGAGTGCCCGGGCGTGCGCAGGCGCAGGAACCAGGGGCCGTAGGCGCCTTCGATTACTCCGAGGCCGTCGCCGAAATCGTGCGTCCAGCTGCTGGCATCCTGGATCTGCTGGATCGAAAAGACGCCCTCGGGGGTCTTCATGTCGCCTCGACGGCGCTTGTTGCCGTACCCCTTGCCGGTGCAGACGCCGAAACGGGCCTGCACGCTGCCGTCGGCACGGTAGACAGTCAGTGTCATGGTCTGTTTGTCGATATGCAGGAAAGGCTGTCCGGCGGGAGCGCCTTCGGGGAGCACCGGGGCCGCGGGAACAGCACGGTCCTGAACGACTGTCTCGGCCGTCTCGCCGCGCGTGCAGGCATAGGACACCAGTCCGGCGATGCCTATGCAGGCCGCCAGGAGTATTATGGCGAGGATGCGGCGGGTGCCGCGCTTATGCTTGCTGCTCATGATTATACGGGAGAGGATGCGATATAGGAAAGAACCGCGAGTCCGGCGATTGCAAGTACGGCGATAGTGATGACGAGCACTTTTGCCGTGCTGAGGCCTTTCTTTTCCGGTTGCGCGGAAGCCTGAGCGGACCGGGAGGGATAGGCAGTACGCGGCGACGGAGCCGGTGCCGGGGTGCCTTTGGGAACCACGCCGGGAGCCGGAGCGGCAACAGGGCGCGTCACCGGAGTGGTGACGGGCGTTGTCACCGGAGTCGGTGCCGGCGATACGGGAGCGGCCGGAGCTGGCTGTGCGGCTATCGGGCGCGTAACCGGACGCGTGGCGGTGGCTCCGGCACCCTGCGGGGCCGAGGGCTGAGGAGGATAGAGAGGAGCCCCCTGAGGTGCGGCCTGGGGATTATATCGCGGGGCCGCCTGCGGTGCCTGCTGAGGGGAGGCTTGCGGTGCCGCCTGAGGAGCAAAGCGCGGGGCGGCCTGAGGTGCGGCCTGAGGGGCGGCCTGAGGGGCAAAGCGCGGTGCGGCCTGCGGAGCTGCCTGCGGGGCTGCCTGGGGAGCCGCAGGGCGGGGCGGGATTATGGTGCCGGGATGGACATTGGCGTCGCGGCGGAACTCTTCCTCGCTCAGAGGCGCCGGGGCGCCGCAGTTCGGACAGCGCGACTGCCCCGGGAGCAGCACCGTACCGCATTTATAGCATGTTATTTCAGGCATAAGGATAATGATTCTTGAATTGCAAAGTTAGCGCTTTTTCCGCAAATTCCGAATACTCCACATCAATAATTAACTAATTCGTGCTTGAAAAATACGGACCGCGGTCTGCCCTGCCGCACTCGCCTTTTGTCCGGAGCGTTTCGCCGCATAAAATCGCGGCATTCCCGCAAAAAAATGAAAGTGCGCTACTTCACAGTAACGCACCTCCCTCATAACCAAAATTCAAGTATATTGTGAGTCTAACAAAACGTTAATTCTTTCTCGTCTTAGTATTTTTTAATCAACGGTGCAAAGTTAATAACAAATTTC
The DNA here is from genome assembly GCA_900554265.1 of uncultured Porphyromonadaceae bacterium. Lineage (GTDB taxonomy): Bacteria > Bacteroidota > Bacteroidia > Bacteroidales > Muribaculaceae > CAG-873. The sequence continues at coordinate 1,857 of USGZ01000144.1, read as the reverse complement.
GGGAAATTGCATCAAATTATTGTAAATAAACCTCAATTAAATTTAAAATCATTTGTTAAAATTTAAAATCGCCGCGAGAGAGCCCTGTCGAGTAGGCTTGATGACGGCGCACTTCCAGCGCTGTCCGCTGATATTGGACCCGTTAGTCCCCTCAGCCCAATGTTTCCGTCAGCGTGCGAATGCGCGCCCCGCACCCTCTGCACGAAAAAAATTCAAAAAAAATCGCAGAAAATTTTGCCGGTTCAAAAATTGTGCTTAACTTTGCATCGCTTTTGGCAAGAAAGGGCGCTTAGCTCAGCTGGTTCAGAGCGTCTGCCTTACAAGCAGAGGGTCGGGGGTTCGAATCCCTCAGCGCCCACTTGCCGCCGTCCCGTTTCCGGGATGGCGGTTTTCTTTTTCACATCCGTTAAAGCCGTGAGGAGGCCGAACTTATGAGATGGGACAAGTGTTTATCTATCATAAAATTCCTTTGATAGTATGAATCTCTCCTCTTCTCGCTTCGTCCACGAACGCACCCTACGCGTAAGCCGCTTCTGCCGCATGGCCGCGGCGGCGCTGTTTGTTTTTGCGATGTTGTTCATTCCCGGCGGATGCCACAATTCCGACCTGTGGAGCGAGCTGCCCGAAGATATATCGCACTTCATTTCCCAGTATTACCCCAACAGCGAAGTCCAGAGCTACACCCACAACGCCGGCGTCTACCACGTGCGCCTCGACGACGGCCCGGGCCTGACTTTCGACTCCTCCTACGAGTGGACCGACATCGACGGCTACGGCATGCCGCTGCCGCAGGTGCTCCTCTTCGACCAGCTGCCGCCGAAAATCTATCAGTATCTTCAGGAGACCGGCCAGCTGAACGCAGTATTCGCCGTCCGCCGCGACAGCACCGAATACGCCCTCACGCTGCTCGACCAGAACCTTCGCTACGACATAGCTTCCGGCGAACTCACCGGCACGACGCCTACTTCAGAAACACCAGCCAGACAGCCGCGATAAGGCAGAGGAAGGCGGCGAAATGATTCCAGTGCAGGGTCTCGCCGCGGAAGAAGACGACGGTAAAGACCGTAAACACCGTAAGGGTGATGACTTCCTGGATAACCTTGAGCTGCATCAGCGAAAAGGCCCCGCCGTTGCCGGCGAAACCCATGCGGTTGGCCGGCACCTGAAAGCTGTACTCGGCAAGCGCGATACCCCAGGAAAGAAGTATCACGACGTAGAGAGGCGTATTCGACGAGATTACATTCATCTGCTGGAGCTTGAGATGTCCGTACCAGGCGAATGTCATGAATATGTTCGATATTATAAGCAGCAGGATGGTCCAGGTGGCGTTCATTGTGACTTGCAAGTTGTTTCGAGCGCAAAATTAGTATTTTTTAGTGATTTAAGTTGCAAATTTTTACTACCTTTGCGCTGAAAAATATCACATTAATCTGTTTATCTAATAAAGGCGCCTGAAGCACACCAGAAAATCACAATATCCGGACCAAACTCTCTCAAGGTAAAAAAGAACAAACGGCAGTGCCGCCCGCACGCCGGCCCCAAACCGACTACTACGCAGAACACATGAACGCCGCGAGGCCTGCAGAAAGTCTAAACACTTTAATTTTCAACGAATAACTGACTCTTCACACATAACGTCTTATGGACTCCAATTCGAGCGAAAAGAAACCCAAACGTCCGCGCATCGGCCAGACAATGTTCCATCAACGCCTTTGCATAGCCCTTGCCTTTGTAAGGACCCGCAACCCACAAACAATAGATATAATAATAGTTGTCGCCAATCACGGGCACCCATGCCGTTTCGAGAGGCGCGTATTCGATAAAGACCACGCCCTTCGCATTCAGCTTCCGGAAGAC
>USGZ01000143.1 GCA_900554265.1 uncultured Porphyromonadaceae bacterium | reverse complement strand
TCAAGCCCGCAGGCACGGCGACGCTGACGGCCTACCTGATGCCCTACGTTGCCTACGGCGTGGCCGGCGAGATGGACTGGCACGTTCCCCAATGGCTGACCTACGGCGGCTGGGGCATAGCCGTATGCCTGCTGTTTTCGCTCCTGATGATATGGATTGCCGGACTCCTGGGCAAACTCCACATAAACCTCAAAATCTGACGGCAAGATGCGACCTATGCGCAAATACAAGCGCCGCAGGGACGCGACCCGGGCACTCGAAGTGTTCGACAAGGCGCCGTTTGTAACCGTCAGCATGACAAGGCCCGACGGCACACCCTACGGCCTGCCGCTCTCCCTGGTCCGCAAGGACGACGACACCTTCTACTTCCACTGCGCCGGCGAGGGCGAGAAACTGGACTGCCTGCGGGCCAACCCGACGGTAAGCCTGTCGGCGGTAAGCCGGTGCATGCCAAAATTCGAAGAGGAGAAGAACAATTTCACCGAATACTACAATTCGGCCGTCGCCCTGGGCCGCGCCGAAATCGTGGATGACGACGCTGAAAAGACCGAGGCGCTCCGCCTGCTGTGCAAGCGCTTCCTGCCGAAATATATGGACCGTTTCGACGAAGCCATCGCACGCAGTCTCGGCCGCACCACCGTCGTCCGCATAACCCTTACCGAACCCCCGGTCGGCAAAAGCAAGCCATAGCCCGCCACCACCAACCACGACACCTACTGTTTCTCCTGTTCTCCTGTCCAAAAAATCCGTAGACAGGAGGACGGGAGAACAGGAGCGGCATAGGTGAACGGGAGGGGCTGAGGGAGCGCGGGGATTAACAAAAGGCTAACATTTCGGATATATTACTGCAATAAAAAGTATCTTACTTTGCCGGCGAAAAAGGTAATATATTTCGCTAATGAACCACAAGTCTATTCTCGCATTTCTGACTCTGACGCTGGCTGTCGAAGCGAACGCGGGCACTGTAAGAGGCATCGTCTACGACCTGACCAGCGGGGAGCCGCTTATCGGCGCGACGGTAAAGGCCGCGGACGGCACAGGCGCCACGGCCACCGATATCGACGGCCACTACTCCCTGACCATTCCGGACGGCCGCCGCGAAATCGCCGCAAGCTACATCGGGTACGCAGACACGACTCTCGTCGCCGACGTGCGCCCGGGCGAAGAGACCGCTCTGGACATCGCGCTTTCGGCCGATACGACGTCGCTGTCGGAGTTGGTCGTCACTACCATAGCCCGGAAAGATACTGAAATCGCCATAATTGAGGACGAGCGGCGCAGCCTCGTTGTCCAGACCGGCGTATCGGCGCAACAGATAGCCCGGACGCAGGACAAGGACGCCTCGGAAGTAATCCGGCGCATTCCCGGAATTTCGATAATCGACGATAAGTTCGTGATGGTGCGCGGCCTCTCGCAGCGCTACAACAATGTGTGGCTCAACGGCGGCGCGGTGCCGAGCTCGGAAGCGGACTCGCGTGCGTTCTCGTTCGACATAATTCCGAGCTCTCAGCTGGACAACATCGTAATCGTCAAGAGCCCCGCCCCCGAATATCCCGCCGATTTCACCGGCGGCTTCGTGATGCTAAAGACCCGGTATCAGGGCGGCTCCGGCCTGAATATTTCCGCAGGCACGTCGGTCAATGGCATGACCCACTTCCGCGACTTCAAGTATTATAAAGGCGGAGGCAGGTACTACCACGGCGGTTTCGCATCGGCGCTGTCCACCTATCCGGGCTACTCCCGGCGCATCGACGTGACGGGCAACGGCTTCGGCAACGACTGGAGGGTCTACACCCGCAAACCAATCGGCGACCTGAAACTGAGCGCGAGCTACAACGGCCGCTGGCTCCGCGAAGGTGTCGGCACACTCGGACTCCTCGGCAGCGTAAATATATCCGACACCTACCGGACGATGACCGACATGGAAAACTCGCTCTACGGCCCCTACGACATCGCCGACGACAAGCCCGTCTTCCTCCGGAAGGCCACCGACAACCAGTACACCCGCGACACCAAGGCCGGGGCGATGCTTAACCTCTCCTTCCTCCCCGCAAACGGAGTCCACCGCTATGAGTGGAATACAATCTACAACCGCATCGTCAGGAACCGCTACTCCGACCGCGCCGGCTTCAACGCCCAGCCGGACAATATCGAGGAATCGGAGTATTACCACTCAACCCGCAACACACTGAACACTCAGTTCACCGGACGCGGTGAACTCAATTCGGCCCTCTGGGACTGGAGCGCCGGATATGCCTACTCGGACCGCGACATGCCGGACCGCAGGCTCATCCAGCTCACCGACCGCACCGACAGCCGCATGGGCATCTACCGCATAAGCCGCGAGTTCACCCGCCTGCGAGAGCACACCGCCTCCCTTAATACTAACTACAACCAGGACCTGTTCCTCGGCGCGTTCAACCCGACGGTCAAGACCGGACTCTACGCCGAGTACCGCAGCCGCAGCTACGACGTACGCGAGTTCCAGTACGGCTGGCAGCCAGACAATACCCTGCCCTCCGGCTTCGAGTTTTCCGAGGACGTGCCCGGCGAGGTTCTCGTACCCGAAAACTTCGGGCCGGACAAACTCTACATCTACGAGAACATCAACTTCCTCAACAGCTACAGCGCCGGCAGCATCCAGCTATCGGGCTACGCGGGAATAAACATTCCCTGGAAAGCTCTGACATTATACGGCGGCGTAAGGTACGAATACGTGGACCAGCTCCTGAGAATGAATACCCGCCAGTCGGAATCCAGCCTGCAGGACACGCATTATTACTACAAGGACCTGTTCCCCTCGGTCAACGCAAGTTACCGCCTGAGCGAGGCGCATCAGCTCCGCGCCGCCTACGGACGGACCACCAACCGGCCCGAGTTCCGCGAACTGGCACCTACAGTCTACTACGACTTCGACCTCGGCAGCAGCGTCATGGGCAACTACGACCTCAAGGCGGCCTACATCGACAATTTCGACCTGCGCTACGAATGGTACCCCTCGAAAGGCGAGACGGTGTCGGTGGCGCTGTTCTACAAAAAGTTCCGCAATCCCATCGAGTGGACCTACACCGTCGCCGGAGGCACGGACCTGATCTACTCCTACGTCAACGCCCGCGGCGCCGACAACTATGGTATTGAAATCGACATACGCAAAAACCTGGGATTTATAGGGCTTGAAGATTTCAGCCTCTCCTTCAACGGCACGTTCATCAAGAGCAAGGTGAAATTCGACGGCGGCAACAACATCGACCGCCCCATGCAGGGTCAGTCGCCTTACCTGATAAATGCCGGCCTGTTCTACAACCGCTCGGGCTGGTCTGCCGCAATCCTCTTCAACCGCATCGGAAAGCGCATTGTCGGAGTGGGCAACAAATACGGTACCGGTGCCGACGGTTCGTCAAGAAACATTCCCAACTCTTACGAAATGCCGCGTAATGCGCTCGACCTGTCAGTCGCCAGGAAATTCGGCCACTGGGAGCTGAAAGCCGCCGTACGCGATGTCCTTGCCGAACGCTATCTGTTCAAGCAGACAGAGGACCTAAGCATAGGCGACGAAAGCCGCCACATCGAACAGACCGCCCGCAGCTACCGCCCCGGACGGAACTTCAATCTTTCGATAGCATATTCATTCTAACGGTCATTTTTACAATGACATATGTCAAACCAATCTCCATTCAAATGGAAAAAACAACAAAACAATCAGGCCGCAGCTTCATGACGGCCATGGCTTGCGCGCTGACTCTCCTGGCCGCAGGCTGCTCCTCCGACGGCGACTCGCCCGCACCTCAGACTACCAACCCCGAAGTGACCTACAGGGGAAATGTAGCTTACTGCGACGGCCTCTTGTTCAACGGCAACGAGCTGGGCAACGGCACTCAGAACTTCCATCTTACGGGCGAGGTTACCCTCGAAAAAGGCACCTACCTGCTAAAGGGCTGGGTGTACGTGGACGAAGGCGCGAGACTCACAATACAGGCCGGCACCGTAATCAAGGGCGAGAAAGAGACCATGGCGGCCCTAATCGTCGAGCCCGGCGGCTACTGCGAGATGAAGGGCAGCGCAACGGAGCCTATAGTGATGACCTCCGCCCAGGCTCCCGGTCATCGTCGGCCAGGCGACTGGGGCGGCCTGATAGTCTGCGGCAAAAGTCTCAATAACCAGGGAACCCAGCAGATCGAGGGCGGCCCGACGACCATCCACGGAGGTAACGTCCGCGCCGACAACTCCGGCATCTACAGCTATATTCGCGTGGAGTTCGCCGGCTATCCCTTCGACACCGACAAGGAAATCAACGGCGTGACCTTCGGGTCGGTAGGCAGCGGCACCCAGGTAGACCATATCCAGGTATCTTACTCCAACGACGACTCCTTCGAGTGGTTCGGCGGCTCTGTCAGCTGCTCCTGTCTGGTAGCCTACAAAGGCTGGGACGATGATTTCGACACCGACAACGGCTTCGACGGCGAGGTAAGCCGCTGCCTGGCAATCCGCGACCCGCGGATTGCGGACACATCGCAGTCCAACGGCTTCGAAAGCGACAACAACGCCAGCGGTGCCGAAACCACACCTTTCACCTCCGCACGCTTCCGCAACATCACCCTTATCGGCCCCATGACTGCGAAGAACACCGGCTTCTCCAACACTTCCGATTACATTACCGCCGGAAATATGTTCCCGGACAATGGCTCCAAGCTGGGCAAGTTCCAGGCCGCAGTCCAGATTCGTCGCAGCAGCAAACTCAATATCTCCAATCTGCTTGCCGTAGGCTTTCCCGTCGGCCTGATTGTCGATGGCGAGAAAGGTCAGACAGTTGCCTACGCCAAGGCAGGCGAATTCAAACTCGAGAACTGCATCTTCTCAGGCATGGACGCCCTCGGAACAGACAAGAACAAGGAATACGAGGACTACTTCTACGACTATGCCACCGGAACCGAGGACCGCACCACGGTATCCTTCTCCCATTCGTTCTTCCTGGCAGGACCCGGCAACATGGTCATTGAAGAACACGAGCTGGGACTCGCCGACCCGACCGGAGCGGGGCAGGACTACTGCCCTACCCATGAGATTTCCGACGGAAAGGGCGGCTATATCGGAGCCTTCCGCGACGCCACGGACAACTGGCTCGCCGGCTGGACAAACTTCGACCCTCAGAACACACCGTACTGATTACGGGTAAATAAGGAATAACCCGATTGAGCGTGCGTTCGGCGCATGCCAGGTCGCAAAAATGGGCCACTGGCCGTTGAGTACGTCAAATCCAATTTCGGCACTTGTGAATTCAAGCCTTGTTCGGGTCGTTGGGTCGTTGAGCGTACAAATTCGTGGCTTGAAAATTACCGGCGCCTGTGCCGAAATTACG
>USGZ01000142.1 GCA_900554265.1 uncultured Porphyromonadaceae bacterium | reverse complement strand
CCGCGGGCCGGGGCGTGGCGCCGTCGACGGTCACGGTCATCTGCGAGGGAACGACTTGGTCGCCGTTCATCACGAGGCGGTAGCTTATGCTTACGTTTGTCAGCCCGGAGGCCTTTATGTTGCCGCCGTCGGGCTCGACGTTGAAAGTCGTGGATTCAGTTATTGTGGCGTCGGCGCCGTAGTTGATGCTCCAGTCGGAGTTGGAGACCTTGAAGTCGCCGTCGAGGGCGCTCATGGTAATCGAGTAGGTGTCGCCGGAGCGGGTCAGGCGGGTGTCGTCGCCGTAGTCCCAGTTGTTGAAGGTGCCGCGGACGTACATTACCGGGTAGCCCTCGGAATCGACTTCCTGGGCTGCCATGCCGGGCACTCCCGCCGCAGCCAGAAGCAGGCCTGCGAGCAGTTTCTTGAATGTAATCATCGGTTTATTGGATGGTATTGGAAAAAGTATGATATAATGAGTCGATTTAAAGCGGAAGTCCCGCCGGGACGAATCGGGGCGGGACTCCTTATGCTGTTCCATGCCCTGCTTCGCGCAGGGTTCAGATATGCCTTGGTTGAGGAATTACCCGGCTCAGAGGTTCTCGCGGTTCTTCACGGACTTGCGGAAGAACAGCTTATGGTCGATGTACTCCTGGGTGGCGATCAGGGTGGGCTTGGGCAGACGCTCGTAGTAGCGGGAGATTTCAATCTGCTCGCGGTTTTCGCTGACTTCCTCGAGGTTGTCGTTGTAGGGTGCGAACTCCACGAGTTTGCTTTCGAGGTCGCTCTTCATCTGGGCTGCAATCTGATTGGCGCGCTTGGCAATGATGCACACAGTCTCATAGATATTGCCGGTCTCCTTGGAGAGGTCGATCAGGTCGCGGGTAACGGTGTTCAGCGGGGTGTTGCTTTTCTTGAAATCCATTTTCGGAATTTTGATGTTTTCTGTGTTTTTCTATCTTGAGTTCGGAGAGAGGATGGCACGGGGCGATTACTCGCTTACGTACTGCCGGGCGATGCGCATGATGTTGTCGGCTTCCTGGCGGTTCGGCGTGTCTGGGTAGTTGTTGATGAAGGAGTAATACTCGTCGACGACGTCGCGGAAGCGTTCGGCCTTTTTCTCCTCGATGGAGTTGGCGGCTTCCTGATAGCGTGCCTTGAGTATGAGCATTTCGAGTTCTTCCTTATATTTGGAATAGGGATAATCCTTGATTGCGTTGCGGGCCACGATTACGGCGGACTCGTAGTTGTTGCCCATATAGTTGCCCAGGTTGTAGTAGAGCTGGGCGTTCTGGAGCTGCTTGAGGGTGAGCTTGTCCTGGAGCTCGAAGATGGCGTTCTGGGCGATGGACACCTTCTCGCTGCGGGGGAAATAGTCCAGGAATGCCTGAAGCTCCTCGATGGCCTTGATGGTCATCGTCTGGTCCAGCTGAGGCTCAGGAGAGTCCAGGTAGTAGCCGTAGCCGCTGAAGAAACGCGAGGCCTCGGCATACTTGCCGCGCGGGTAGCGGCTGTAGTAGGTCTTGAAATAGGCGCCGCTGCTCACGTAGTCCTTGTTCTCGTAGTTGCTCATCGCCAGCAGGTAGAGGCTTTCCTCGCCCTTGTCCGAGCCCTTGAACACGGTGATGCAGTCCTTGAGGATGGTCGAGGCCTGGACGTACTTGCCACGCTCGTAGGCGCGCTTGGCGTAGTCGAATTTATAGTTGTAGTCGTCGCTCTTGAGCACCCGCTGGTATTCACCGCAGGAGCACAACAGCAAGGACGCCAATATCAGAATTAAGTAATTACGCATAACATTTCCGCGGTTCAACGGCCGCTATTGACTGCAAAATTAAGCATTTTCCTGCAAACCGGCGCAATCCGGCGCCAATAAAGGCGCTTCCGTTGCGAAAGTTTAACAATTGCTCCGAGCCATGCCGCGAACCGGACCTTACATCACGTTGAGGACCTGCTCCTTGATCTGCTCCAGGACGTCCTTCATTCGGACCACGATGGCCTGCATCTCGGCGTGGTTGCTCTTGGAGCCGAGGGTGTTGATTTCGCGGCCCATCTCCTGGGCTATGAAGCCGAGCTTCTTGCCCTGGCCGGGCGCGGGGGCGTTCATGGTCTCCAGGAAGTAGTCCAGGTGCTTGCGCAGGCGCTGCTTCTCCTCGTTGACGTCCAGTTTCTCGATATAGAAAATCATCTCCTGTTCCAGACGGCCCTTGTCGAACTCCACGGCGGGAATCTTGGACAGATTCTCCTCCAGACGGGCACGGATGCGGGGCACGCGCTCGGCCTCGTAAGGCTCGATGCTGTCCAGGAGCCCGCGGATGGCTTCGATGCGCACGGCGAAGAACTTCTCCAGCTCCTTGCCTTCCTGGCGGCGGTGGTCCATCATGGCCTCCAGGGCGCGGGTGGCGGCTTCGCGCAGGGCGGCGGCATCCTTCTCGTCGGCACATTCGCTGCTGTCCGAGTGTACGGTGTCCGGGAATCGGAACATGAGGCTGAACATATCCTCCGGCAGCTTAAGGCCGAGGACTTCGGCAGCCTCGGTGAGCTGCTTCTTATAAGCGGCCATCACACCCAGGTCCAGGCGCGAGGAGGTTGTGCTTGTCTCGGACGAGAGGTTCTCGAAACCTGCGGAGACATCGATTTTGCCGCGCTCGGCGATGCGGCCTACGGTCTGACGCAGCTCCATCTCGTACTCGCGGAAATAATACGGCAGTCGCATGGAAAGGTCAAGCTGCTTGGAATTCAGCGACTTGACCTCCACGGATATCTTTTTGGTCTCGGAATTTACGGTAACTTTTCCGAAACCGGTCATCGACAATAACATAATTCAGTAATTTTCCGCAAAATTACAAAATATTGCGCGTATAGGCCTATGGTTCGGGCAAAAATTTGTAACTTTGCTGCAAAAGCGCCCGTGCCCGCATGGGACCTCCGCTTGCAAATACTGAAATATGGCTTATATCATAAATATAGAAACTTCCGGAAGCGTATGTTCCGCCGCCCTGACCGGCGACGGCATGGTGCTTGCCCACCGCGAGGACTTCTCCGGGCGCAACCACGCCGCCCTGCTGAGCGACTTCCTGAAGGATTGCCTCGATTACTGCCGCGACAAGGGAATCCGTCCGGATGCCGTGGCCGTCAGCCTCGGTCCGGGCAGCTACACCGGCCTGCGCATAGGCCTGAGCGAGGCCAAGGGTCTGGCCTACGCCCTGCGCGTGCCGCTGATAGGCGTTCCCACCCTCAAGCTGCTCACCGTAGCGGCGATGTTCGACGGCCAGGTCGGCGACCCTGACTGCATCTTCATCCCGATGGTCGACGCCCGCCGCATGGAAGTCTACACCGGTGCCTACGACCTTGCTCTCGAGGAGCTCATGACACCCCGCGCCCTTATTCTCGACGAGACAAGCTACGCCGACCTGAAGGCCACCGGACGCCCTGTAGCCTACTTCGGCAGCGGCGCAGCCAAGGCCGCGGAGATTTTCCGCGACTGTCCGCAGGCCACTTACGTCGAACACATCGAACCCCTCGCCAGCGGCATGATGGCCCTGGCCGACCTTGCCTTCCGCAACAAGGATTTCATCGACGTGGCCTACAGCACTCCGATATACCTCAAGGAATTCCAGGCCACGACGCCCAAACACAAGGTAATCTGACGCCGCAGAGCCATGAGCGAGTATTCCGAAGATATCCGTGCCGCCGTGCGCGTCCTCCGCCAAGGCGGCGTGATACTCTACCCGACCGACACTGTCTGGGGCATAGGCTGCGACCCGCGCAACCCCGAGGCCGTGGCCAAGGTGTTCAAAATCAAGCAGCGCGCCGACTCCAAGGCGCTGATACTGCTGGCCGGCAGCCTTGCGCAGCTCGAGCGCACCGTCGACGAGGTTCCCGAAGTGGCCTACCAGCTCATCGAATATTCCGAGCAGCCTCTTACTATTGTCTACGACGGCACCGCCCCCGGCGCCCGCATAGCCCCGGCGCTGCTGGCAGCCGACGGCACCATTGCCGTGCGCGTCAGCTCCGAGGCCTTCAGCCGCGAGCTCTGCGCCGCCTTCGGCTTCCCCCTGGTAAGTACCTCGGCCAACATCTCAGGGCAGGCCGCCGCCGCCACCTTCGCCGAAATTTCGCCCGAAATCATCGCCGCGGCCGACTACGTTTGCACCTCGCGGCGCGACGACAACACTCCGGCCAAGCCCTCGACGGTGATGAGGCTCAGCGCCGACGGTCTTTTCAAAATCATCCGACCGTGAAGAAAACCAAGGCACCCGAAAGAAAGAAAGCGATGCTGACCCCGACGGCGGTCAACATACTCTCCGATTTCCTGACCGCATCCTTCGGGTGGCTGGTATTCAACATCATACGATACTATTCTCTGCCGGTGGCCTTCATCGACACACTCGGCAACTGGCTTCTGTACTCGAACGTACTCCTGGGGCAGCTGCTCGTGCCGGCCGCCATGGTGCTCCTGTACGCCATAACGGGCGTCTACAGCAGCACGCGCGAGCTTACCGTATCGCGTCTGGACGAGATGCTCAATACCCTGGCAGTATCCTTCGTCGGTATGCTCGGCATCTTCTTCACGGCCATGCTCAACGACGATATCCCCGAACGCCTGTCGAACTACGAACTCATGGCCATCCTGCTGGCCTCGCTGGCTATCCCGACCGGCACGGCGCGCTTCATAATCAGTACCCGCCGCAACAGGCGCGACAGGGAACTGAGCAAGAACACGCCCGCGCTCCTGGTTGCCGACGCCCCCGACTCCGACCCCTCGCTGACGCGCCTGGTCAAGGCCGCCAATTCGCAAGGCTATAAGGTAGTGGCGGTCCACAACGCCTCGGGCGACATCACCGCCGACCGCTTCTTCGGACTGCCCGTGCGCCACGGTGACATCGAAAGCACGGTAAGGGTCCTGGGCATCAAGGCCATACTGCTGCCTTACAGCGCCATGCGCGCCGACAGCGAGGACCTCGGGCGCCTCTACCTACTGGGCCTGCCCATACTTGTGCTGCCGGACCTCAACGCTGCGCTGACGCTAAGGCCGAAGCTCTCGTCCGTGCGTCCAGAGCCGCTCATCGACATCACGGCCCCGGCAATCACCCCGGCTACGCGCAGCTTCAAGCGCCTGGGCGATGTCTGCGCCTCGGCGCTCGCCCTGCTCTGCCTTTCGCCCGTGTTCGCCGTCATCGCCCTGGCCATAAAACTCGACTCCAGGGGCCCGGTGTTCTACCGCCAGGAGCGGCTGGGCATCGACCGCAAGCCCTTCATGATATTGAAATTCAGGTCTATGCGCACCGACGCCGAAGCGAGCGGCCCGCAGCTCTCCTCGCCGGAGGACTCGCGCACCACCAGCGTGGGCCACTGGATGCGCAAGTACCGCATCGACGAGCTGCCCCAGCTGATCAACGTACTCCGGGGGGAAATGAGTCTGGTG
>USGZ01000141.1 GCA_900554265.1 uncultured Porphyromonadaceae bacterium | reverse complement strand
CACGCGAGGCTCTGGAGGAGGCTGTCTACTCGATTCCGGCGCTGCTGAGCGACTTCGGGCGCGTGGATGTCGTCTGCCGCACATCGGGCTACACGGCCGTTCCGTCGTTCTTCGACCGCGGCGCCTGCGAGGCGGCGGCCGAGTGCGCCGGAATCCTGGACGAGGACTCGACGCTCTTCGTCGACGACATAGCCGGCGCCGACGTCCGCCTGGTCTGGACGCTGCCGGCGGACACGGCCAACTTCCTTGCGCGTACCTTCCGCAACCCGCGCCTGCACCACCCCTTGGGCATCCTGGGCAGCTACTTCATGAGCAAGGCGGCGCAGGGCAACTTCGGCAAGACCTGGGTCCATTTCCACGGCCACAGCCAGGTCGACATAATCTGCTGCGGAGCCGACGGACGGCTGCGGAGCCTTGCGAGCAAGACGGCGGCGACGGACAACGACGCCCTGTTCATGATCATGTCCACGCTGGTGCTCAACGGCTTCAACACTACGGCCGACGACCTCTACCTCTGCGGCGACCGCGCCCGGCGCGAGGTGCTGACGCCTACGCTGCGGCGCTACGTGCGCTCCGTCCTTCCCGTAATCTTCCCCTCGGCGGCCTACCGTGCCGGCGGCGACGCCACCGCCGCGCCCTTCCCGTCGGTAATCCTACCACTATGCGAATAATCAGAGGCAAATACGGCCGCCGGCGCTTCGACGTGCCGACGAACATCACGGCGCGGCCCACCACGGACTTCGCCCGCGAGAATATTTTCAACGTGCTCGAGAACACGGTCGACTTCGAAGGCAAGGACGCCCTGGACCTCTTCGCGGGCACCGGCGCCATGAGCTACGAGTTCCTTTCCCGCGGCTGCCGGACGGCCACGGGCGTCGAGAAGGCGCGCACCCAGCAGGCGTTCATCGCCAAGGTAATCCGCGAGCTTGGCGCCGACAACTACACCCTGGTGCGCGGCGACGCCCTGCGCTATATCGAGAGCCGCGGCGGCAGTTTCGACATCGTCTTTGCCGATCCGCCCTACGACCTCCCCGGCTTCGGCGAGATTCCGGGCAAAATCCTCGAGTCGGGGATGCTGCGCCCCGGAGGCATCTTCGTGATGGAACATTCGCAGAAATTCGACTTCTCCGGCCTGCCCCACTTCAGCGAGCACCGCGCCTACGGCTCGGTGAACTTCTCAATTTTCCGCATTCCCGAAAAGGAAGGCGAGACCTCCGAAAATACCGACACATTATCGTAAGACACCATGAATAACAAGCTCAACACCGCAAGATTACGCGCACTGGCATTCATGCTGCTGACGCTCCTGGGCATCGGCGCCGCCAGCGCTTTCAGAACAGATACAATCGCCGTGAGCGGCCCCGGTCTGGACCACGCCATGCCGGCGCTGGTAGCCGTGCCGGACCGCGCCGTCGCCGGCGACCGCTGCCCGACCGTCTACCTCCTCCACGGCTATGGCGGCGACGAGACCAACTGGCTCTCCAAGCAGCCGCGCATCGGCGAACTGGCCGACCAGTACGGCATCATCGTCGTTACGCCCGGCGTCGGCAATACCTGGTATCTCGACGCTCCCGGCAAGCCCGGACAGCAGGTCGAGACCTTCTTCGTCAACAGCCTGGTACCCTACATCGACTCGCACTATCCCACCATCGACGACCGCTCCAAGCGCGCCATCGCCGGCCTGAGCATGGGCGGCCACGGAGCGCTCTACCTGGCCGCGCGCCATCCGCAGATGTTCGGCGCCGCCGAGGCCATCAGCGGCGGGGTCGACATCCGGCCCTTCGGCAACAACTGGGAAATCAAGGAGGCCATAGGTACCATCGAGGAGCATCCCGAGCGCTGGGAGGCCGCAACGGTGGCAACCAAGGTTCCCGAGCTCAAGGCAGGCGACATCGCCATCGTGCTCGACTGCGGCGACAAGGACTTCTTCTACCAGGTCAACAAGCAGCTCCACGAGGACCTGCTCACCGCCGAAGTGCCCCACGACTACATCTGCCGTCCCGGCGGCCATTCGTGGCAATACTGGAACAACGCCGTGCTCTACGCGCTGCTCTACTTCAACGAATATTTCAACCGATAAACCCGAATAACCCCGCATGAGGCTCACCGCGCTGACGCTCGCCAACTTCAAGAACATCGCCTCGGCCACCCTGGAGCTGTCGCCGAAGATCAACTGCTTCCTGGGCGACAACGGCATGGGCAAGAGCAACCTGCTGGACGCGCTCTACCTGCTGAGCTACTGCCGCAGCTTCACCGGCGTGACGGACACCCAGCTGATCAAGCGCGGCGAGGACTTCGCCATGGTCAACGGGCGCTACCTGCGCCGCGGCATCGACGAGGAGCTAAACGTGGCCATCCGTCCGGGGCGACGCAAGAGCTTCAAGCGTGCGGGAAAGGAATACAAGCGCATCGCCGACCATCTCGGCGCCTTTCCGCTGGTGCTCCTGTCGCCGGCGGACTTCACCCTGACGGCCGGCGAGCCCTCGGAGCGCCGGCGCCTGATGGACCAGATATCCTCGCAGAGCGACCCGCGCTACCTCGAGGCCCTGGTCCGCTACGGCGACCTGCTCGAGCGCCGCAACCGCCTCCTGCGCGACCAGGCCGATGACGCCGCCCTCTACGAGGCCCTGGAAATCCAGATGGACGCCGCCGCGGCTTATCTCTGCCGTCGCCGGCGCGAGTGCGTCGAGGCTCTACTGCCGGTGTTCCGGCGCTTCTACGCGTCAATATCCGGCACCGAGGTGCCGGGACTGGAGTACCTGCCCTCGCTCAGGGATGCCGCCGGCGAGCCGGGCGCTTTCGCGGAGAAACTCGCCGCCGTCCGCAGCCGCGACCTCATCCTGGGCTACACATCCTCCGGCCCGCACCGCGACGACCTGGACATGACGCTCGACGGCGCCCCGGTGCGCCGCGTGGCCTCCCAGGGCCAGACCAAGACCTACACCTCGGCCCTGCGCTTCGCCCAGTACGAGCTACTGCACACCGACCTCGGCCTGCAGCCGCTTCTGCTTCTGGACGATATCTTCGACAAGCTCGACGCCGGACGCGTCGAACGCATCATCGCCACGGTGGCGGACAGCGCCGCCTTCGGGCAGATATTCATTACCGACACCAACCGCCGCCACCTGGACGAAATCGTAGGCCAGATTTCCGCCACGGGCGCCCCGAGCCGCCTGTGGAGCGTAGACAGCGGCAGATTCTCGCTCCTCGAAGTATGAAAAAGACCTATCCGCGCCTTGTGGGCGACATACTCACGGACATGATAGCGCGCGCCGGCCTGGCGCCGGACGTAAAGCGCAGTTCCGCCGTGTCGCTGTGGCCTGAAATCGTCGGGCCGTCGATAGCGGCGTACACCCGGCGCATAAGCATGACCGACGACGGGGTGATGCACGTGTTCATCGCCTCGGCGCCACTGAAAGAGGAACTCGGCTACGCGCGGGAGAACCTGCGCCAGCGCATCAACGAGGCCCTCGGAGAAGAAATAGTAACCAATATCGCCATCCACTGACAATGTCCCGACAGATTCACGACCCAGGCATAGAATTCAAGTTCCGCACCCCCGTGCAGATGCGTTTCTCGGACTTCGACATGTTCGGCCACGCCAACAACACCTCCTATTTCCAGTACTGCGACCTGGGTAAGTTCCAGTATTTCACGCAGTTCCTCGACCGTCCCTTCGACCCGACGGAGAACGGCCTGGTAATCGCCGGCATCACCGCCGAATTCGCCCATCCGCTGCTGCCTTCGGACCGCGCCGAAGTATTCACCGCCGTTGCCTCCATCGGCACCAGCTCGCTGACGCTCGAGCAGCGCGTGGTCAGCGACGGAGGCCGCAAGATTCATGCCGCCATAACCACGGTACTCGTCCAGTTCGACGCCGCCACCGGGCAGACCGCGCCCATCAGCGACGACTGGCGCCGGCGCCTCGGCGAATTCGAAGGCCGCAAGCTCTGAATCGCACGGGTACCGTTTCTCCCGGGTAGCCAGGTACGGGCAAAATTTTGCAGCCTCGCGCCAAATAATTAATTTTGCACTCACACTCGCCGCGGCCTGAACGCGCCCGGCGGATTTGAATCTGCATATTATGGCCAAAATAGTTATAGACGAAAAGAAAGGTGCCGACAGGAAACCCTCCGGCAAGTCATGGGTGCGCCGCACCGTGATGGTGCTCTGGATAATCTTCGCTGCCGGGGCGCTGTTCGCCACAGTGTTCCTCATCCTGGTGTACAACGGCGTCATAGGCTACATGCCGCCAATCGAGGAACTCAAGAACCCGCAGGACAAGTTCGCGTCCATTGTCTACTCCTCCGACGGCCAGGAGCTCGGCCGCTACTTCCGCAATACCGGCAACCGCGTTTACGCCGACTTCGACGAAATCTCGCCGGCGGTGGTCGACGCGCTCATTTCAACCGAGGACGCCCGCTTCGAGGACCACTCCGGCATCGACCTCCGGGCCATGGGCCGCGTGGCCGTCAAGACCCTCCTGTTCCAGAACCGCAACGCCGGCGGCGGCTCGACCATCACCCAGCAGCTGGCCAAGCAGCTCTACACCCCGGCCAGCAACAACATCCTCCAGCGAGCGATGCAGAAGCCTATCGAATGGATGATCGCCGTAAAGCTCGAGCGCTACTATTCGAAGGAGGAAATCCTGAAAATGTACCTCAACCAGTTCGACTTCCTCTATAACGCCGTCGGCATCAAGAGCGCCGCCAAGGTCTACTTCAACAAGGACGCCTCGGAGCTCAATACCCTCGAGGCCGCCACGCTCGTCGGCATGGTCAAGAATCCGAGCTTCTACAACCCCGTGCGCCATCCGGAGCGCACACGCTCCCGCCGCAACACCGTCCTCGACCTGATGCTCCGCAACGACAGGATATCGCAGCAGGAATTCGACAGCCTCTCGCAGCTGCCGCTGACCCTCGATTTCCAGCGCGTAGACCACAAGGAAGGCCTGGCGCCCTACTTCCGCGAGGAGCTGCGCCGCTTCCTGACCGCCCGCCATCCCGAGCGCTCGGACTATCCCAGCTGGGACGGCCAGCGCTATACGGACGACTCCATCCTCTGGGCCACCAACCCCCTCTACGGCTGGGCCGAGAAGAACCTCAAACCCGACGGGACCAAGTACGACATCTACAACGACGGCCTCAAGATATACACCACCATCGACTCCCGCATGCAGACCTACGCCGAGGAAGCCGTGCGCGAGCATATGGAAAACCTCCAGGGCCAGTTCTTCCGCGAAAAACGCGGCGTAAGTTCCGCGCCCTACACCTCCAACCGCGGCGAACTCTCGGACAACATGCGCGCCACCCTCATCCGCAACGCCATCCGCCAGAGCGAGCGCGCACGCGTGGCCCGCGTGGCCGGACGCAGCGAGGAGGAACTCCAGGCCGAGTTCGACACACCCGTGGAAATGACCGTGTTCAGCTACGCGGGGCCGGTC
>USGZ01000140.1 GCA_900554265.1 uncultured Porphyromonadaceae bacterium | reverse complement strand
CCTGCGGCGGCTCCGACGCAGGATTCCGAAGGCGCCGTCGCCGAGGCCGTGGAAGCCGCAAAGGCCGAGTACGCCGCGCGCATCGAAGCCCTGGAGAAAGAGATAGAGGAAACTCGCGCAAAACTCGACAGCGCCATCGCCGAACTCGAAGCCGCCAGGGGCCATGCCTCCGACCTTGAGGGCGCGCAGGAAATGTCCAAGCAGATATACACCCAGCTGCAGGAAGAACTCACCGGCGAACGCTCCGCACGCAAGGAACTACAGGATGCCCTGGATGAAACCCGCGCCGGTCTCGACGCCGCCCGGAAGGAACTCAGCGAGCGCAAATCAATCGAAGAGGAAATCGAGGCCATGAACGAGCAGCTCTCGAAAGTTCAGGAAGTGGTAGCCAGGCGCGACGAGCGCATCGCCCGCCTCAAGACCGCAAACAAGGACCTCAAGGAGCAGCTTGCCAAAGCCAACGCGCAGAAGGAAAGCCGCGAAGCCTCAGCACCGGGCCTCTTCAACATCGCCAACGCCGACGAACTCGCCGGCGCGGACGACGATTTCGAGTGCCCTGACTGGTTCGTCAGCGAACCGGGCCCGAACACCCCGCAGTTGAAATCCAGCGTCACCGACTTCGGCTATACCGAACCCCCGCGCAAACCCCTGCCTCCCGAAAACGACTCCCAGCTATCGCTGTTTTAGAGCCGGGGGAATTGGAACTATTGGAGCTATTGGAGCTATTGGAGCAATTTTGAATTATCTTTTCTTTATTCCCCCGCTACTCCTTCTTTCGATATCTCCAGTTTGCGGCCGGGTTTGAGCCAGGCGCCGGTGGCCATGCGCCAGAGGAAGATGGCGCCTCGGAATACCAGCTCCAGGCACATCGCTATCCATACGCCACGCAGACCCATTGTAGGCGCCAGTATGGCCGCCAGGGGTATGCGTACCAGCCATATGCTGCCGAAGTTCATCACGGCCGGTATCATTGTGTCGCCGACACCGACAAAGGCTCCGTAGGCCACTATCGAGGCGGCGTACATGGGCTCGGCGAAGGCCTCGATACGGAGCACTTCGGCGCCGAGGTCGACGATGCTGTCGACAGGCGACATTATCCTCATCATCTCAGGCGCGAAAATGAACATTATGGCGCCGGCGACGGTCATCAGCACCATGCCCATGGCCGTAGAGAGGTGGCAGAAGCGCTTCACCAGGTTCATGCGGCCGGCGCCGTAGGACTGGCCGCAGAGGGTCGTGGCAGCGTCGCCGATGCCGAAGCCGGGCATGTAGCAGAGGCTCTCGGCGGTCACAGCGAAGGCGTTGGCGGCGATGGCTATCATGCCAAGGGGAGCCACGATAATCGTGACCATAATCTGCGCGCCGCAGAATACGATATGCTCGAAAGTCATGGGCAGCGAGATGCCGCGGGCGCGGCGCAGTACGGCGCGCGTGGGCCTGAAACTGCCGCGAGGGCGCCCCTTGAGGCGCAGGTCGGGCTGCACGCGCAGCAGGTACCACATCATCGCCGCGGCGCAGACTATCTCGGCTCCGACGGTTCCGAGGGCCGCGCCGAACACTCCGAGTCCGGCGCCCGGCATGGTGAACTCCAGTCCGAAGACCTCCAGAGTACGCGTCGGGAAAATCAGCAGGAAGTTGAATACCACGTCGAGAACGCACATCCCGACGTTGAGCAGCCCCGGCACCTTCATGTTTCCGGCGCAGCGTAGCATGCCGCCGCCGAGATAGTTGAGTATCAGGAAAGGAAGCGCGGCGGTAAAGGTGGCGAAATATATCGAGGCGTTGCCGTTGATATCCGGTTCGCCGCCGAGCCACACCGGCAGAAAGGGCGCCACGCCAAGGCCCAGCAGGGCCATGAAAGTGCCGAAAATCAGGCAGGACACTATGCCCTGGCGGAGCACGTCGCGGGCGCGGGACTCGTCCTTGGCGCCGATAAGGTGCGCGACCTGGACGGAGAAACCCATGGTCACCATGTTGCACACGCCCCAGAACAGCCACAGGCTCGAATTCATCAGGCCTACCGAGGCGCTCTGCGAGGCACCCAGGCGCCCGACCATGGCCGAGTCGATATACTGCATCAGAATCGTCGAAAGCTGGGCCATGATAGCCGGAGCCGACAGCTTCATTGTCAGGACAATCTGCTGCCGCAGGTTCATCTCGACGCCGTTCTGGATATGTTTTATATCGACCATGGACTCAGGCTTACGGGCTCCCCCGATTCTTCGGGACCTGCAAAATTAGCGAAATTTTGCGAATCCCGACAATAAAGTGTAATTTTGCCGCATGTCTACGAAAAAAGAGTTTGCCTCGAAGATAGGTTTGATAGCCGCAACCGTAGGGTCGGCGATAGGATTGGGCAATGTATGGCGTTTTCCGGCCGAGACACAGGCCAACGGAGGCGCGGCCTTCCTGCTTCTCTATATAGTATGTGTCCTCATCCTTGGCGTGCCGCTTATGCTCGCCGAGTTCTCGCTGGGCCGCGCCGGCCGCAGCGACGCCGTAGGGTCCTTCCTGAAGCTGGCCCCGGGCAAGCGGTGGTGGCTGCTCGGCGTGATTTCCGTGCTGACGCCCTACCTGATAGCGATGTACTATATGGTCGTGGCCGGCTGGACGCTGGAGTACCTGGTCGAATCCTGCACCGGCGGCCTGTTCGCCGGCACGGAAGGCTCCGCCGCGGCCTTCACCGCCAGGATGGAGGAATACGTCCAGACCGACATCAAGCCGATGCTCTACACCATCGCCCTGATAGCCATCAACATAGTGGTGCTCCTCGGAGGCGTCAACAAAGGCATCGAGCGGCTTAGCAACATCATGATGCCGCTGCTGTTCGTTATCCTGGTGGTGATGCTCTGCGTGAGCCTGTCGCTGCCCGACGCCGGCGCGGGCGTGGCCTACTTCCTGAGTCCGGATTTCTCGCAGATCGACACCCGCACCGTAATCAACGCCCTTGGGCAGGCCCTGTTCAGCCTCAGCGTCGGCATGGGCATACTTGTGACTTACGCGGCCTACTACCCCGCCTCGACCAAGCTGGGCAAGACGGCTGTGACGGTCTCGCTGCTGAGCGTTCTGATGGCCGTGATGATGGGACTGATTATCTTTCCTGCCGTGACGAGCTTCGGCCTCGCCGGCGAGGAACTCCAGGGTACGACGCTGATATTCGTGACTCTGCCGGAGGTGTTCGCACGCATGCCTATGCCTCAGCTGTGGGCGGCGCTGTTCTTCCTGCTCCTTCTCGTCGCGGCGCTGACGTCGACGGTTTCCATATGCGAAGTACCCGTGGCCATGCTCCAGGACCGCGCGCGCATGAGCCGCCGCGCAGCCGTGCTTACGGTGATGCTGCCGCTGATAGTGTTCAGCAGTCTTTGCTCGCTGTCGTTCGGCAGCCTGGCCGACTTCACCATCTGCGGGAAAACCATCTTTTCCTTCCTCGACAGCCTGGCCACCGACATCCTTCTGCCGCTGACGGCCTTCTGCACGGCGATATTCATGGGCTGGTTCGCCCCCAAAGGCCTGCTGCGCGACGAGCTCACCAACTACGGCACGCTCCATACGCGGTGGACGGGAGTGACGCGCTTCCTCATCCGCTGGTTCGCGCCTCTGGCCGTGGCCATGATAGTACTTTTCCGCTACATCTGAGCCGATGGACGCGCACGAAGAATACCTTCGCCGCCGGCGCAAGGCCCTGCGCATAATAGCTGCGGTTTTCGGAGCGATACTTATCGTCGCATGTGCCGTAACAGCCTCGATTGCCCTGCCCGATTGCCGCGGTGCCGACCCGCGGCCCATTGAGGAAATCTACCGCATCGAAGCCCCGACCGACACCATCGCCGCGGACAGCACACACAGCCGCCGTTCCGACAAGACACAACAAAAGGAACAGCCGTCTCAGGGACCCTTACGGAGTCCGCTGGACGAAGCCGTTCCTTCGGTACGATTTCAGTAATTTTTTATTCTTCGGCCTTGGGGGTTACGGTGACGCCGTCGGCGGCTTCGGCAGCCTCGGCGGCCTCGTCCTCCTTGATTTCCTCGTCCTTGAACTCGGTTACGCCGGCGGCGATGAGGATGTTATACCAGCTGAAGAGCTTGCGGATGTCGGCGGTATAGACACGGTCGCGCTCGTAGTCGGGGAGCACCTTGGCGAAGTATTCGCGGATGGCGGCATCGTCGGCGAAGGCCTTGACGTCGACGGGCTTACCTTCGGCCACGGTGTAGAGGCTGGTGAGGACCTCGCCCAGGGGCACGTCGCCGTGGTCGGAGTACATGGACACGTCGGCCAGGGAGATGACCTTGTCCGTAGCGTAGCTGGGCATGCGCTTGCCCGTGCCGAGCTGCTCGACTATCAGGCTGTTCTTGCCGCGTTTGAGAAGTTTGTACAGGCCGGGCTTGCCTGTTATGGCTATGATACCTTTAAGCATTTTCGTGGTGCTTTATGTTGTTATATTATACGTTTATTTGCTGTTTACGGCTGCAAAAATAACAAATTCCTCCCAATTACAGTTCAAAATTTGTAACTTTGTGGTCCCGGACGTACGGCCAAGCAAACTACGCCGGAGCGATACATGTTCAGATTCTTAAAGTACATAATCCAGCTGATACTCTCGCCTGCGAAAGGCTGGGAGGACGTCGAGAACGCCAATCCCCTGCCGGAGCGTCTGTTTCTGAGCGGCATGGTGCCTCTGCTGCTGGTGGCGGCGCTGACGGAGTTCGTCCCCCTGTTCGCCGACGGCGGCATCAGCCTGGGCACGGCCATAATCCGCGCCATCGTGGATTTCGGCACCTACTTCGTGTCCGTCTTCATAGCACGCCTGATATTCGAGGTCTACCTGGGCAAGGTCTGCGAGGGCCGGCCCGACACGCGCCGCGGCTATACCACAGCTGTGCTCGCCCTGGGCATGATGGTGCTCATCCGGATTGTCGACAACCTCTGCCCCTGGGACCTTATTTTCATGCGCCTGCTGCCGATATACGTGGTGCTGGTGCTCTACAAGTCGTGCGGCTACATGAAAGTCCAACCCGACAGCGAAATGCGCTACCTGGCCATGGCGTCCCTCGCCACGGTCGTAGTGCCCCTGGCGATATACTATCTCTTCTATCTCCTGCTCCCATGAACTATCCCAAAGACATAAACATAAAGAACCGCCGCGCCACCTTCGACTATGAGATTCTGGAGACATTCACGGCCGGCATGGTGCTTACGGGCACCGAAATAAAGAGCATCCGCAGCGGCCACGCCTCGCTGGTAGACACCTTCTGCTACGTCAGCGCCCAGGGCGAGGTGTGGGTCAAGAACATGAACATCGCCGAGTACTTCTACGGCACCTACAACAACCACCAGAGCCGCCGCGACCGCAAGCTGCTGCTGACCAGGAAGGAAATCGGCAAGCTTATAAAGAGCACCAAGGATGCGGGCCTGACCATCGTGCCCCTGCGCCTGTTCATCAACGACCGCGG
>USGZ01000139.1 GCA_900554265.1 uncultured Porphyromonadaceae bacterium | reverse complement strand
CTACTGGGCAGCCTCCCGCAACTCCAACATTCCGCCGAGCCACAGCCTCTACGGCAACGGCGCAACCCCCGTGCTGCAGCCCTACGTAAACAACGACCCCAACTTCCCGACCACCAACACCGACTGGCAGGACGAAGTGTACCGCACCGCCTGGACCAACAATCTTACCGCCGCCGTGGCCAACAACGGCGAGCGCGGCTCGGTGATGTTCTCCCTGAACTACATCAACCAGAACGGCAACATCCAGGAAACCTACTACGAACGCTACGCCGCCCGTATCAACTCGCACTATAACATCAGCAAGTACGCTACCGTAGGCGAGAACCTGGCCATCGCCCGCTGGAGCAACCGCGGTGTCGACGTGGCCGGCGACCGCGGCATCCCCTTCACCGCCATGAGCCAGCATCCGGCACTCCCCGTCCGCGGCCTCAACGGCGAATGGGCGCGTCCCATCTCACTGATCGCCTCCGACCTTGCCAACCCCGTCCAGCTCATCCATAACGCCAAGGACAACGACAACACCTCCTGGCGCATCCTCGGCAACGCCTACCTGGAAGTCAAGCCCGTCGACGGCCTCAGCGTGAAGACCAACATCGGCATCGAGCACAGCCAGTACTTCAACGTCGGCCTGGGCCGCGCCGTAAATCCCGGCGACGTCAACAGCGTTTCCTCCGCTTACGGCCAGGGCGATACCTGGACATGGACCAACACGGCCAACTACGTAAAGCAGTTCGCCGGCAAGCACAACATCAACGTACTGATCGGTACCGAGGCCATCGGCTACACCTTCCGCGACCTCAGCGGCTCGCGCCAGGGCTACGCCTTCGAGGACAGCGACTTCATGCAGGTAGGTTCCGGTACGGGCGACCGCGACGCGGGCGGCGGCAAGAGCCAGTGGTCCGTATTCTCGCTCTTCGCCAAGGCCGACTACAACTACGCCGACCGCTACCTGGCATCGTTCACCATCCGCCGCGACGAGAACTCCCGCTTCGCCAAGGGCCACCGCGCCGGCGTGTTCCCCGCCTTCTCCCTTGCCTGGCGTCCCACCCAGGAGGAATTCTTCCCGCAGAACAATGTCCTCACCGACCTGAAGGTCCGCTACAGCTGGGGCCAGAACGGTAACGCCAACATCCCGCCGCTCTATCCGGCCTACTCGACCTACATCCTCAATACCGGCAACGGCGCCTACGACATCAACGGCACCGGCAACCTGACCACCTCCGGCATCACCCTCTCCGCCTCCGGCAACCCGGACCTCAAGTGGGAGACCACCTACCAGAACAACATCGGTCTGGACCTCCAGTTCCTCGGCGGCGCAATCAACCTCAGCGGCGACTTCTACATCAAGAAGACCAAGGACATGCTTACCATCCCGCCGGCCCTGGACGTAGCGGGCGAGAACGCCGCCATCTGGCTCAACACCGGCAGCATGAAGAACACCGGCTGGGAAATCACCCTGGGCTACACCAGCCCCAATTACGGCGACTTCTCCTGGAACGGCTCTCTCAACATCTCCCAGTACAAGAACAAGCTCGAAAACCTCAACTCACGCCAGAAGTTCATCGGCGGAGACTCCCGCCTCATCCCCGGCTACGCCATGGGCGTCTACTACGGCTACGTATGCGACGGCATCTTCCAGAACCTCGAGCAGGTTGCCAACCACGCCACACAGGCCGGCGCCGCTCCCGGCCGCCTCATCTACCGTGACCTCGACGGCAACGGAGTGATCGACGACAACGACCGCTGCATCATCGGCGACCCCAACCCGGACCTGTCGCTCGGCCTCAACCTCACCTTCAGGTACAAGGCCTTCGCCCTGGACATGTTCCTGGCCGGCGACTTCGGTTTCGACATCCAGAACCACATGAAGCGCCAGCTCTACTCGATGAGCTACGGCAACCTTGCCACCAACCGCAGCGCCGACATCCTGAACGCCTGGACCAAGGACAACACCGATACGGACATCCCGGCCCTGTCGCTCACCGACGACAACAACGAGGCCCGCTTCTCGAGCTACTACGTAGAGAACGGTTCCTACCTGAAGATGAAATACCTCAAGCTCAGCTACGACCTTCCCGAACGCCTGATGAAGAAAATCGGCGCCTCCGCCCTCAACGTCTACGGCCAGGTCGAGAACGTGTTCACCATCACGGACTACAGCGGCCTTGATCCCGAAATCCTCCCCGGCGGCTACGGCGCCCGCGTCGACAACGGCGCCTATCCCCGTCCCCGAACCTTCACCTTCGGCCTCTCTCTCCAATTCTAACCTGTCACAGTCATGAAAAATATCCGCTATAACATATCCAAGGCTTTCGGCATCCTGGCCGTAGCCGCCCTGGGCTTCGCCTCCGCTTCCTGCGACGACATGCTCGACACCAAGCCCCAGGGTTCCTTCACCACCGAACAGATCGGCGACGACGAGGCCATCGACCTGATGACGGCAGCCTACGCCGGCCTGATGAACCACTACTTCGGCAACAACGAGTCCTTCGCCGGCCCGATCAACAACTGGGTATTCGACGTCCGCTCCGACGACGCCTACAAGGGCGGCGACGGCGTGACCATGGAAGCCTACATGCACCAGTTCGAAGTAGGCAACATCCAGAGCGACAACGACATCGCCAACTTCAAGTGGCGCAACAACTTCTACTCCGTCAGCCGCTGCAACACGGCCATCCGCGCCCTTGCCGCCGCCGGCAACCTCGACGACAACGCCCGCAGCTCCTACATCGCCGAGATGAAGACCCTGCGCGCCTACTTCTACTTCGACATGTACCGCATCTTCAAGGCCTTCCCCTACTTCGACGAGACCGTGACCGACCCCAGCTCCTGCCGCGCCGACGAATATACCCGCGACGAAATCGCCGGATTCATCAAGCAGGACCTCCGCGACGCCTACGAGGCAATGCCGGAGACCCAGCAGCAGGCAGGCCGCTTCACCAAGTACGTGGCCGCAGCAATCCTGGCCCGCGTGGACCTCTTCACCCATGACTATGCCGAAGCCGAGAAATACGCCGGCTACGTGATGGACAGCCACCACTACGAGCTCTACCCCAACTTCCTGGATATGTCGAACCCCGAGTTCAACAATACCTACGAAGCCGTGCTGGCCGTGCAGTTCTCCTCCGCCAACAACGGCGCCCAGTACAACTTCAACAACTGCCTCAACTGCACATGGTCCGACGGCAACCTCTACGGCAACGGCGACGACTTCTACCTGGCCTCGCAGAACCTTGTGAATGCCTTCCGTACCGACGCCCAGGGCCTCCCCTACCTCGACGGCAGCTTCAACGACGAGGACGTCGACGGTCCGGATTATCCCGGCAACGTAGACCCGCGCCTTGACTTCACCGTAGGCCGCATCGGCATGCCCTGGCGCTCGCACATGTACAACGAGAAGTGGTGCCGCAACTACGAGCTCTACGGCCAGTACTCCGGCAAGAAGCCCTATCCCGCTCCCGAATCGCCTTTCGTAAAGGTAGGCATCGTGCCCTGGGGCGCATCCTCGCTCAACATGCTCCTGATCCGCTACGCGGACGTGATGCTGATGAAGGCCGAGGCCCTCATCGAGCAGAACAAGGATCTCGACGAAGCACGCCGCATCATCAATGAAATCCGCCGGCGCGCCGCCGACTCCGTCGACCCCAACTACGCTCCCATCGACTGCAATCCCCAGGTTGCCAACTACGCCGTAGGCCAGTATCCGGCAACCAGCTGGAACCAGGACTACGCCCGCCGCGCCGTACGCATGGAACGCCGCATCGAGCTGGCCATGGAAGGCCACCGCTGGTTCGACCTCCTGCGCTGGGGCAACGCCGTAGAGACCGTCAACCAGTATTACGCCACCGAGGTGCGCATCCGCCCCTACTACGCCGGCGCCAACCTCACCGAGGACGAACTCTACCTGCCGATTCCCGTAAACCAGGTGGACAACGCAGGCGACCTTTACAAGTAACATCAACCTAACCAGACTAACACCTACAATGAAAAATATAGCTAAATCCTGTCTCGGGCTGCTGGCTCTGGCCCTGTGCCTGATGGCGGGCGCATGCTCGGACTTCGAGCCCACCGGAACTCCCGAGGTTCCCGTCCTGGCCAAGGTTTCCGCTCTCAAGGCCACCGTCAACGGCCACGACATCGACCTGACCTGGACCCTCCCCAATGACGCCGACATCGACGGCGTGATACTCACCCACAACGCCGACAACGCCTCCGCAATCACCCTGGAGCCCAACGCCAACAGCTATACCGTCAAGGGTCAGCCGATGGAAGAGGAACATATCTATACCGTAAAGGTCAGCTACAAGGGCGGCTATGTGTCGGAAGGCGTTTCCGTCGCCGCCGTGCTGCCCCATGAGGACCTGGCCGGCGTAAGCGGCCTGAAGGCCGAGGTTTCGGGCCGCAGCGTCGTGCTGACCTGGACCCTGCCCTCCGCCGCCGGACTGACCGGCGTGAGCGTGGCCCGCAACGACGAGGACAACGCAATCTACCTCGAGGGTGCCGTTACATCCTATGAGTTCAAGGGCCAGCCCATGGACCAGCAGCTCACCTACTCCGTAAAGGCCGTATACGACACCTACTACGCCTCCGCCGCTTCGGAAGTTTCCGTAACCGTTCCCTACATCACCCCGAAGATGGCCTTCCTGATGACCGCCGCCACCATCGCGGACCTACCCGACGACGACGAACGCGCCGCCGCCACCTGGTTCGCCGCCCAGCCCAATGCCGAGCTCATCCAGCCCTCGCAGCTGGCCACCCTCGACGCCGACCTCTACCCCGTACTGTGGGTTATGGTAGACCGCACCGGGCTGCCCATGGGCTGGACCAACCTGCCCTCCGCAGTAAGTTCCTCCGAGACCATCGACGCCCTGAAGCACTACTCCGCCAACGGCGGCAGCCTCTACCTCTCGAACATGGCTACCCAGCTCACCGTGCCCCTGGGCATCGTTCCGGACACGATGGCCCCGACCGTCTACGGCAACGGCGCCGGCGGCAGCGGCACCGACGTATGGCTCATCAACGCCTACCTGGGCTGGGACTTCCGCAACGGCTCGGACCAGGGCTTCTACGACCGCACCGGCCACGCAATCTTCAAGGACATCACCTTCGAGGATCCCAACGGCTACGGCTTCGCAGGCATTCCTCTGATCGGTCCCGGCCAGCGTGAGGACCACAACTGCCTCTGGGACTGCAATATCTACGGCCGTGGTTCCTATCCCGACGTTATCCGCAACTTCGAGGTTACCACCAACTCCCTCGTTCTGGCAACATGGGGACACGTACGCGACCACTGCGTAGCCGGCCTGGTTGAGTTCTACGGCAACGCCGAGCACGGCAAGTGCATAGCCAACGGCTTCGCCGCCTACGAATGGAACCAGAACTCGGGTACCAACGTCTACCAGCACAACATCGAGCAGCTGACTACCAACATCCTCGATTACCTCAAATAAAAAATTTCTTACGCGGCGGGGG